>JAQWTJ010000048.1 GCA_029242765.1 Flavobacteriales bacterium
GATGGCGACGGCGGGGCGCAGTACGTTCCAGAAGACCTTCGAGTCGGGCCTGAAATATCAACTCGTGCAGCAAAAGACAAGCTCCGGATCGCCTGTGGGCCTTACGTTGTACAGCGCGGTGATGGCGAACGGTTTGCACTACGCTGAACCGGATCGCGTGAACTACTTCACATCACGCTTGAGCTTTGTGCATCAGGTTGTTCTAACGCGCAAGGTGAGTCGGGATTTGAGTCTGGCCGTGGTGCCGTCGCTTGTGCATCGAAACCTGGTCGAGTTGCCAGAAGACGGCAATGACGTGGGCGTGCTGGGCTTGGGTTTTCGCCAAAAACTGACGTCCCGATTGAGCATTAACGGGGAGTACCATGCCTTGCTCCTAGGGGCAGACGATGCGGCGCGCAATAGTTTGAGTTTGGGCGTGGATATTGAAACGGGAGGTCACGTTTTCCAACTCCATTTGACCAACAGCCAAGGGATGTTTGAACGGGCCTTTTTGACGGAGACAGCGGGCCGCTGGCAGGACGGTGACATCTACTTTGGCTTCAACATTCATCGGGTCTTCCAACTGCGCCGTTGACTAGCAGAGCTGTTGCGCCGCGCGTCTTCTGCTGAGATCAGTCGGGACAGATTTGCCCAAAGGCGCCGAGCATAATCATGAGGTCGGTGACCGAGACCAAGCCGTCGGAGTTCATGTCGCCGAGGCAGGCGACGATGGAGGGGTCGGTCAGGAGTTCGGAGGCGTCGTCGATGCCGTTGCCATTGCTGTCCAAAAGGCTGGGGTCGCTCGAGAATAAGTAGAGTTCGACAAAGTCAGACAGGCCATCGCCATCGGAGTCTTGGCACGCGTCGCCGATGCCGTCGTCGTTGAAGTCGCTCTGCAAGGGGTCGGAGACTGTTGGGCAGAGGTCCAAGACGTTGGGGATGCCGTCGCCGTCGTCATCGGGCAAGTCAGACACATCGGCGTTGATGGTGAAGTCGGTCACAATGAGGTAGTGGTCGCTCGATTGGAGGTCGTCGCCCGACTGCAAGCCGAACTGGGCCAGCCGGTCGGCCGGCATCGAAGAAGTTTCCATCGCGAAATCGGCGAGCACCGTTACAGCGGCGTCGTGGACAATCATGTAGTCCAGCTTACCAGCGGCCCATTCCGAGTTGTCATTTCGCCAGGTGTAGTTCATCGGGTGGTCGGTTTGTACGCCCGCCAGTTCGGTGAGCGTGCTGCCGTCCCAATCGGGGGCGAAATCAGGGCCGAAGTTCGCCTCGTCCTCAATGTCGCCTGTGAGCAGGGTCCGAATAGAGCTCCCGAGCCCCACCATGTTCAAGTCGCCACCATAAATAATAGGGCTTCCAGGGGGCAAGGTAAATTCGCCTCCAACAGCCATTGCGTCGCGAAGGAAGCTCATATAATCGTCGGCCTGTTCTTGGCGCTGGCCTGCGGGGTCGTCGCAGCATTTCAAGTGGCTTGAGGTGACCAGCATCGGTGCTCCAAATATTGCTTCTGTGTCAATCACCACCGGGAACTGCCGGTTCACTGCGGGGAAGGTCTGGCTGATGGGCCAGCGGCTGGCCACCATCAAATCGTAGTTGTTCTTTTCGATATGCCACGCGCCGGGATTGCCTTCCTCATCCACCAGTGGCAACCACTGGTCCAGATAGCCCGCCACATAGCTTGCGCTCACGTCGCTCACTTCGGAAAATCCGATCACATCGGGCGCGGTCGCCGTCAAGAGGCGTTCCATGGCTTGTCGAGCGTAGGATTGGTCGAACCGGCCGTTCATATTCCAGAAGGCGACGCGCACATCTGCAGCTGAATCACGGGCGATCGGCTTGGCCACAATAGCAGTCGGTACTGAACCGAGCACGTGCGATGCTCCGCCTAAGCCAATCGTTTGTCCGCCGGCCGTGTCATAAATCGTCCAGCGTATGGTTCCGTCGTTGCTTTCGCCCGTGATGTTCACCTCGCTCAGCTCGATTGCCAATTCAAACTCGCTGTCCCCATACGTAGGTGAAGGCCGAAGTAAGATGTCGTTCAGACTCAGCAAATAGGCGATGCCGTTTACATATTCTGTGGCCGATCTGGAGAACAGCTGCACAATCAAGTCTGCACCACCCATGCCGCTGTTTGTGGAATTGCTGTTGACGCTCACTCCTGTGGATTCGTCCCCGTCGCAGTCGATGGCGATGGTTGTCCCGTGCGGTATGCTGGTCTCGTCCAGTCCTAACAACCCCTCGTATTTCAACCGGAAGAACAGCCGCAGCTCATCGCTGGCGACCTCGGCCTCGACCAGCATACTGGTCGCCCCCGGTGCCCCCTCAGCAGCAATCACCTCTTCGCCTGGCCAATCTGAGAAGTCGTGGTCGAGCGTGATTTGACCGTGAACCAATGCCGCGCTGTTGAGCAAGAGAGCGCAGAAAAGAATGGAGAATTGGGATGCAAATAAGGATGTAAAATGATTCATCTTCGCGGTATGAGGTTACTCGGTACCAAGGTCTGCAAAAAACACGACTTGGGCGTACACAACAACTTGTTTGGCGGTACGATGCTTGGATGGATTGACGAACTCGCCGTTGCTTTTGTGAATGAAATCTGCCATTGTCCCAATATGGTGACCCTCAAATTGGAGGAGGTGCTTTTCAAATCACCGGTTAAGGAGAACAATCTGATCAAGTTTTACGGCCGGATCGAGCGCATTGGAGGCAAGTCCATCACAATCGAAATCGAGGCGCGCAAGTTCAACGTGTATTCCCACGAGGAAAGCGTTGTCACCACAACCCGCATGACCTTCGTGCGCATCGACGAAGACGGCCACTCCCTAGCCATCGCCCAGCACGTTCGTGACAAGCACCCCACAAAGCTCAGCTGAACTGGGCGCATCGACCTCGTCGGTCTTTCAAGCTCATAGAGCAAAGTTTGCCACTTTGCTCGGCGGTTTTAGGTGGCGAGGGCGTCCCATTCGATGCGCATTTCCAAAAGGTTGCGGGCGGTCCATTCGGTGACGCGCTTGTGGAGTGCGACCGGGTCACTGTCTCGCATAACGGGTCCGAATCGCACTTTCACATCGATACTTCGGCGGCCGAAGACGCGAATAAAGTGCGGGATGAACCAGTCGTTGCCCACCCAGGCGATGTCAGCGTTGCGGTATTCCATAGCAATGGGTGTCATAGGGAAGTCGCCGTCGGCGCACATTTTGAACATGCCCATCTTGTAGGGGAGGATGTCCGGTCCGATGTGGGTTGTTCCTTCGGGGAAGATCACCACTGCGAGGTCTGATTCGATGCGCTTTTTGACTTCGATCCGTGTATTGCGGCGGCTTTCCGTGCTTGCGCGATCGACCCAAATGGTGCGCAATAAAGTTGCGCCGAAACCGATCATTGGCCACTTGCGAACTTCTGCTTTTGCCACGAACACCATCGGGTGGGGGGAGGGGAGGAGCGCCACGTCAACGTAAGAGCGGTGGTTGGGGACCAAGATCGATGCGTGGTCGGGCATTTCGCCTTTGACTTGGATATTCACGCCCAGGGCCCAGGGCCCTTGGCGGTGCCACCAGGTGAAGCAAGCAAATATTTTGGCGTGCCCACGGCGGGCGATGTGATTGATGAATACGCCCATCACGCCGACGAAGGACACCGAAATGAAGAGAAAAAGGCGGCCTAAACCTCGCCAAGCGCGACTGGGTGTCGGATTCATTAGTGCAAGGTAAATTGCCCGACTGATTCTCCAACACTGAACCTAGGAACCTTACTGACACCTGCCAGATTCTTGAAGTCTGAGCGCCTCGCCTCAGTTCTTCGAGTCTCCGATTAATAGGCGGGTTTAAATCCCATCCCCGCCCACATAAAGGCCCATTTGTCGGCCTGCTCGTCCAGTATTTTTGAAGTCGGCTTGCCCGCGCCGTGGCCCGCGTCTTTTTCGATGCGAATCACCACGGGTGCCGTTCCGTTATGAGCAGTTTGTAGGCGCGCGGCGAACTTGAAGCTGTGCGCCGGCACCACGCGGTCGTCGTGGTCGGCGGTGGTGACCATTGTGGCCGGATATGCAGTGCCGTCCACCAAGTTGTGCAAGGGTGAATAGCCGTGGAGATTGGCAAAGTCAGCCGCACTCGAGTCGGAACAGCCATATTCGGGAATCCAGCCCCATCCGATGGTGAACTTGTGGTAGCGTAACATGTCCATCACGCCCACAGCCGGGAAGGCCACCGCCGCTATGTCGGGCCGTTGACACATCACTGCACCGACCAGGAGCCCGCCATTGGAGCCGCCTGCAATGGCCAGCCGTTCGCTCGAAGTGTAGCCCTGAGATTTTAAATAATCGGCCGCCGCGATGAAATCGTCGAACACATTCTGCTTGTTCATCAGCATGCCGGCCTCATGCCAATTCTCTCCGAACTCTCCACCACCTCGTAGGTTGGGCATGGCGAACACCCCGCCTTGCTCCAGTAATATCAAATTTGAAGTGGAGAATGAAGGCGTCAGTGAGATGTTGAAGCCGCCGTAGGCATAGAGCATAGTCGGCCGCTGGCCGTCAAGCTCCAACCCCTTCTTGTGGACGATGAACATAGGCACCTTCGTCCCGTCTTTCGAAGGGAAAAACACTTGCTTACTCACATAGTCCGCAGGAGTGAAGTCCAATTCTGGTGCACTGAAAAGTTCACTCTGTCCGCTCGAAAGCTCGTAGCGGTACACCGTCGTGGGGTAGGTGAAAGAGGTGAAAGCGTAAAACACCTCGTCGGTGTCAACTTTTCCGCCAAAACCTCCCGTCGACCCGGTGGTGTTCGGCAATTCAATTTCCTGCGCTCCCGTTCCATCAGCCCGCATCCGCACCACGGCGTTGCAAGCGTTCCTTAAGTACGTGGCA
>JAQWTJ010000059.1 GCA_029242765.1 Flavobacteriales bacterium
GTTGTGCAGTTTGAGCTCGTCGGCCCACGTTGTGGACTGCATGCGGTGGGGCGACATTTGACCGGCCGATCCAGGGGTGCTGCCTTCCATAGCGACGGCCTGGACGGTGGTGTCGCTTGTGCAGTAAATGCGCTGACCGGATTCGCGCTCAAACCAGTTGTTGCCTATGATGCCATGAACGGCAGGCGTTGTGCCGGTGGCAATTCCGGCGTGGCCCGGCCCGGTGTAGGTGGGGGCGTAGCTGAAATGATGGTCGAGCAGCGTGAAGCCTTCAGCTTGCATCCGCACGAAACCACCCGTGCCGTAGCCGTGGGCGTATCGCGTCAAGTAATCGGCGCGCATTTGGTCCACGGTGATAGCCACGATCAACCGAGGCTGTGACGGGGGCTGTTGAGCGGCCATTTTTGCGCCGATCGCCAAGAGCAGCGTCAGCGAAAAAAGGAGCTTGATGGTGTTGGGTATTGGCATGATTAAATTCTTGAAATGGCGGCGTATACAGCAAGGCATCCGATGACGGAAACGGCCACGTTGCTTGCGGCCCAGAGCGTGTGCCCCGAGGCAACGAGTTTCCAGGTGTCAGCGCTGAAGGTGGAAAAGGTGCTGAAGCCGCCGCAAAGCCCCACGGCAATGAGCCCCACAGCCCAATGGCCCGGTGGCAAGCGTTGGGCGGTTAAAACAGTGAAGCCGGCCAAAATAGCCGTAGCAGCAAGGTTGGAGGCGAGCGTGCCGGCCGGGTGGAAGGTGCGGGTGCTGACCCAGAGTCCGAGCATGTAGCGGAGCACGCTGCCCGTTCCACCGCCGATGAATACGGCGATTGCAAATGGTGTGGATCCCCAGGGCATGTTCAGGTCAATTTGATTTACGCAAGGATAAGATGGCCGGCTGAATGCGCAAGTGCAATGTTCGCAAGGCTGCAGCGCATCCGATGCCTAAGATCGCTCCAAACAACACGTCCGTCGGGTAGTGAACGCCCAGGTATAGACGCGTCCAAGTGACGAAGGCAGCCCACGCCCAGAGCCATCTCGCGCGGCCCATCAGCAGCGTGAAGGCGGCGGCCAAACCGAAGGTGTTGGCGGCGTGTGAGGAGACGAAACCATAGCGGCCGCCGCGATACAATTCCGTTTCTCCGGAAGTTGTGACGCGGGAAGCATGGTACAATTGGCCTTGCAAAGCAGGGGCATGGGAGGGGCGCAATCGCTCAAAGCCCGGCTTCAATACGCGCGAAGAAATGGCGTCGGAAGCGCCGAAGGTGGCGGCTAGAACGAGCACGCTGCCAAGCACCAGACGCGCGTAATTCACGGCCTTGGTTCCTGCGGCAACTCGCCAGCTGGCTCGCACAACCCACAACATCAGAGCGATGTAGAGCGGAATCCATACCGCAGTTTGGCTCGCCCACCACATTCCATCGGCCGCCCATGCAGGTGAGCCATTGACAAGGAGCAAAAGTTGTTCGTCCAAGGCTTGGATGGATTGTTGGGTAGTTTCGATGATCGTGGCTAGCATCGCGCCGAATTTCGTGCATTTTTGCCGAGAACCGGCGCGTGTAGATTATGATTCGCAGATCCTTTAATAACCCCCACTTGATTGTCGTATTGGCATTGGTGGTCACCATTCTTGCAGCTTTCCTCATTCCGCGCATGCCGGTGGATATTTTGCCGCGATTTGAGAAGTCTGCGATGCAGATTTTGACGCTGTATCCAGGCATGCCGGCGGAGGTGGTCGAAAAGGACATCACCAGCCGGATGGAGCGTTGGACGGGGCAGAGTCCGGGGATTGAAAAGCAGATTTCCAAGAGCATCATGGGGGTCAGTATTGTGACCAATTTCTATGGTCCAGACGTTGACCCGGCCGAGGCGATGGCCAACACCTCGTCGTACGCGATGAGCGATATGTACTACCAGCCGCCCGGAACGCTGCCACCGATGGTTCAGCCTTTTGATCCGACGGCTTCCAAACCGCTGATGCTACTCACCGTGTCCAGCGACACCAAGTCGGGCAAGGAGCTCTACGATTTGGCGTACTACTCGCTGCGGCAAATGCTCAGCGGGGTGCCCGGCATTGTGGCGCCAGCTGCATACGGTGGAACACTGCGGCGCATTCACATTTACGTGAACCCCGACCGGCTTGAGGCCTACGGCATTTCGCAAACTGAGGTGAGCGATGCCATCCAGAAGAACACGACAATGATCCCGTCGGGGATTGCGCAGATCGGGGATGTGAACTACGGTATTGATGCCAAGGGGATGATCATTGATGTGGAGGACTTTAATGACATTGTGGTGGCCCATCGCCAAGGCAAGCCGGTGTACATCAGTGATTTGGGGCGTGCCGCCGATGCGGCGGTCATCCAGACCAATATCGCCCGTGTCAACGGCCGAGAGCAAGTGTACCTCCCGATTTTCAAGCGCCCTGGGGCGAACACCATCGAGTCGGTTGAGGGGGTGAAGGCGGCGTTGCCGCGACTGGCTGAACGCCTGCCCAATGACGTGAACCTTGACGTGATTTTCGACCAGAGCAGTTATGTGCGGGGCGCGATCAGCGGTCTAAGCCGTGCGGCGATGGGCGGCTTGCTGCTGGTGGTGATTGTGCTGTTGCTGTTTTTGGGCCATGTGCGCTCGGCAGCCATTGCGGCTGTGGCCCTGCCGCTGTCGGTGTTGACGGCCTTTTTGGTGCTCTACTTTAATGGCGAGGCGATCAACGCAATCACGCTGGGGGGCATCGCCTTGGTGCTCGGACTGCTGGTGGACAATGCGATTGTGGTGCTGGAGAATGTGGACCGCCATTTGACGTTCGGCAAGCCGCCAAAGGAGGCCGCCTATGACGCAGTTCGCGAGGTGGCTACGCCGGTGCTGGCCTCGACGCTGGTGATCATCGTGGTGTTCTTTCCCGTCGCTTTCTTGACGGGTATCGCGAAATTCTTGTTCACCCCGCTGGCCATCACGGTGGCCGGAGCGATGGTTGGGTCCTACGTGTTTTCGCTGACCCTCGTGCCCTTGGCTGCGGCTCATTTTTCTACTGGTCGTAAGGCCAATTCAACTTCGCTTACTCGCTTTCAGCGTGCGGTGGAACGCCTGAAGAGTTCCTACCTCGTGCGGCTTGAGCGCAGCCTGAAAAGACCGGGCCGGGCGGTGCTTATGGCGGTCGTCCTGGTGGGATTGGCCTTTTTGGGCGCAAAAAATTTGGGCTACGAACTGTACCCTGCGACGGATGTGGGGCAGATGGAAATTCAGGTGCGCACGGAATCGGGCACACCGCTTCGGCATACCGCGGCGGTCATCGAGCAGATGGAGGATATTGTTCGCGAGCAGTTGGGGGATGACTTGCAGCAGATCATCTCGAACATCGGTGTGTTTTACGATTTGCCCGCGGCCTACACGCCAAATTCGGGAACGCAGGACGCCTTCATCGGTGTGCAGCTCGCAGAAGATCATGTGGTGGGCACCGTGGAATACGGTCGCCGATTGCGGGGCATTTTTGCTGAGCGCTTCCCTGGAGTGGAAATCAGTTTTGACACGGGCGGCTTGATAACGGCGGCTTTGAACGAAGGCAAGCCAGCGCCCATCGACGTGCAAGTGATCGGCAACAACCTGGCGACACTTCGAGAAATTGCTGAGCGCCTGCGCGATACGATCAGAACGGTGGCCGCTACGCGGGATGTTCGCATCATTCAGCGCTTAGACCAGCCGACCAAGGACGTCAACATCGATCGGATCCGTGCCGCCGAACTCGGGGTGGAGCCGGTGGACGCCATTCGCAACATCGTCTCGGCTTTGAACTCTTCGGCCACGTATGAGAAGGCCTTTTGGATTGACGAGCGCAACGGCAACCACTATTACGTCGGGGTGACCTACCCGCGCCACCGCATTGACGACATCAATGTTTTGGGCGATGTGAACGTCAGCAGCGCCTTGCACGACAAGGCCGTGCCTTTTCGCAATTTCTCGGACGTGAGTGACTCTCGCAACCCTGTGGAGATCAATCACTTCAATTTGCAGCGCGCCTTCAATGTTTACGCCACGGTCGACGGCGCGGACATCGGCACGGTTTCCGCGGAGATCCGCGCATTGGTGGACGCCATGGATTTTCCGGCAGGATATAAAGTCACCTTCGAGGGCGAGGTGGCGCAGATGGAGCGTTCGCTGGGCGATTTGGGCCGAGGTATGCTGCTGGCCATCGTGCTGGCATTCCTGATCATCGTGCCGCTGTTCCGGTCGTTCCGCCAGCCTCTAATTATCATCCTCGCCTTCCCCATCGGCTTATCTGGCGTGGTCGGTGCCCTTTGGATTTCGGGCATCCCGATGAGCATACAAGCGATGATGGGCACCATGATGATGGTAGGGATTTCAGTTTCGTATGGCAATTTGCTCGTTGACCGGGTCAATGCACTGGTCGCTGACGGCCTGGCGCAAGGGCCGGCCATTTTACAAGGTGCAGGGGACCGCTTCCGCCCCATCCTCATGACGGCGGCCACCACGATTTTCGGCCTGTTGCCAACCGCTCTCTCGCGTTCAGCGGGTACGGAGGCCAATGTCCCGCTTGCCCTGACCGTCATCGGCGGAACACTTGCCGCCGTGTTCATCACCCTCTTCATTTTGCCCGCATTGTACCAACTTCTCGCAGGCACACCTTCATCGACATCTTCATCGACATCTTAAGAACACTTTTACGTCATGAACAAGTTTCACATTCTGATATTCAGCGCAGCTTTGCTTCAGGGTTGTGCTGCTCCTACAGCAGATACGTCCTCACCGGCGGCACCCGGTTCCTCGGCATCGTCCGAGGCGGATAGTGCATTGCCGCGCGTTGCTGTTGCGGCCCCGCAGGCGGGCTCCATCGCCGAGACAATTGAAATCACAGGGACGGTCGAACCGAACCGCACCGTGGCCTTGCACGCCATGGAGGCTGGAGCGGTGCAGCAAGTCCTCGTAGACATCGGCGATGCGGTGCTCTTAGGGGATGTGCTCGTGCAATTGGTGAACCCCGCTCTTGAACAATCCCATATCGAGGCGCTGGCTGAGGCGTCGGCTGCTGAGTCGAAATGGTCGCGTCTTTCGGCCGCTTTTGAATCGAGCCGCAGTTTGATTTCGCGCGACGACTTGGATCACGCTTCGGCTGAGCACACGGCGTCTAAAGCCCGGGCCGAGGCGCTGGCTGCTCGTGTGGCGATGCTCCAGTTGAAGGCGCCTTTTTCGGGCCATATCACCGGGCGCTATGTCGATGAGGGGGCTCTGGTCGGCAGCGGATTGGAGGGCGGTGAGCCCGTCCTTGAAGTCCAAGAGGACCACACCGTGCGCGTGGTGGTGCCGGTTCCTGAGGTGAACGCTGTGGGTATTTCTCGCGGCACCCCGGTCGAGATCACATTCCCCGGGAAGGGCGGTTCGGCCATTTCGGCAACGGTCACGCGTACATCAGGAGCTCTCGCGCCGGCTTCTCGCACCATGCGTGTGGAGATTGACCTGAACAACAGTGCAGGCGAATTCACGCCGGGGCTGTATGCCCGCGTAGCCTTTTCGGCTGAGCGCGAGGATCCGGTGTGGCTTCTGCCCGTGGCCTCGCGCGTGATGCACGAGGACCGGCCCACCGTGCTGGTGGTCGCCGATGGCGTTGTGGCCCGGCGCCCCATCAATGTAGGGCGTTCGAGCGCCTCCCACTTCGAAGTGTTGGGGCCGGATTGGCATGCCACCGATCGTGTGATTGTGTCGGGCAAAAACCTTGTGAGTCCGGGCGACCGCGTGGAAGCTGTCCTTCAATCCGCTGCCCTATGAAATCGCTTGGAACTGTTCTGATGCTGGCCCTGCTGTTTGTGGGTTGCCCGGAGGCTCTGGCGCAACCTGGGACTGGCGATTTGAATGCGTCGGCACCCCAAGATGTGACAGTCAGCCTGGACGAGGCTTGGGCGCAGGCTCGAGAAGCCGCACCGCAAGTGCAGCGTGCTTTGGCCGCGGCGGGCTTAGCTGCTGCGACAGCCGATTACGCTAAATCGTGGTGGCTTCCCGTGGTGGAGCTTGGTGCAGGTTATCACGCCTTGACGGGCGGGGCCATGGCAATAGCGGGCGATTTGATTCCGGACGTTTTCCAGCGCAACGTAAATATGGGCGCGGGCTTTGCAGCGCGTTGGTCCCCTGCAAATTCGCTCGGCGAGCTTGCGGCCGCTGAACTCTATCGTGAAGCTGCTCAGCTTGATGTAGAGGCGGCTCGTGCGGCGGCTCATCTGGCCACGGCCTGGGCGTATTTCGACCTGTTGGAGGCCGAGCAATTGGTGCAAGCCCTTGAGCTCCAGCTGGCTTCAAATGCAGCGTGGTCGGCCGAACTTCGGGCCTTGGTCAAGGCCGATCTTCAACCTGAATTTGCGGCATTGCTTGTTGAAAGTTCAGGCGTTCGTCTGCAGGCTGACTTGGCTTCTGCGGCTGTGGAGCGAGCTCAGGCTGCGGGCCGTCTCCAAATTTTGATGGGCGTTTCGCCCGACGCAAAGCGCTTGCGATGCGCCGAAAGCGCTTTCACTTTCAACACGCAAACGACAGGCATCCCCTTGAAGTCGGGCGCTGCTGAGCTTATTGATCCGGAGGTTGAGGCGGCGGCCTTGCGCCATTCAGCCGCCGAGCGGCGCCTTGCCGCTGAGCGCCGCGCTCCGCTGATTCCGACGGTGAGCGTGGGAACATCCAGCGGTGTGTTCGGCACTTCTTTGCCCGATCTGTACTCGCGAGCAGGCGTGGATGCTGCGTTGACTTGGCGCTTGCCGCTCGACCGTCTATTTGGCGGCGGCCGGGTGCAAGTGCTTGAGGCGGATGCGGCACTTGCCCAGGTTGAACACGCCGTTGCTGAACAATCCCATGACGTGCAGTTGCAATCGGCCAATCGCGCCTTGCAAGCGGCCCGGATGCGCTACCAAGCTGCCGTGCTAGCTGCTGAATTGGCCGGTCAGGCCCTCGAGCAAAGCGAGCAGCGCTTGGCCCTTGATGTGGCCGAGCCGTACGAGGTGTTCCACGTGCGAGAGGTGGCGCTTGAAGCGGAGCTTGACCGGGTGCACGCCGCCGCCGCCGCCTACCGAGCGGATTGGCTTTGGCGTTACTTCGCCGAGCAGCTCGGCCGCTAGGCGTAGATGCCCTCGATTACGTCGTTGTAGCGCGTCAAGATTGGTTTGCGCTTGAGTTTGAGCGTGGGGGTGAGCTCGCCGGCATCGATGGTGAACATGGCTGGCAAAACCCGCACTTGCTTCACACGCTCCCAGCTTGCAAAGGGCTCCATAAGGCCTTCGACGTCTTGGGCGATGCGCGCACAGATTTCAGCGTCTGCAGCCAGATCTTCCATTGCAGGGCATGCGCGCCCCTTGCGCTCACACCACGTGGCCAGCACCGCCATATCGGCTACGACCAATGCGCTGGGGTGCTTTCGGTTCGCGCCGATCACCATGACTTGCTCAACAAAGCGCGAGGCTTTGACCGCGTTTTCAAGAAGTTGGGGCGCGACGTATTTGCCACCCGAGGTCTTGAACATCTCTTTCTTGCGGTCGGTGATGCGCAGGAAGCCGTCCTCAATCACGCCAATGTCCCCGGTGTTGAACCAGCCGTTCTTGATTACTTCTGCAGTTTTCTTCTCGTCCTTGTAGTAGCCCATCATCACGTTGTGCCCCTTCACCGTGATTTCACCGTCGGTTTCAATCTTCACGTCAATGCCTTCAGCAATCCGGCCCACAGAGCCCACGCGGAGCATGTCCGGTGTGTTGAGTGTGTTGACCGAGACAACAGGGGAGGTTTCCGTCAAGCCGTACCCCTCGTATACAGGGATGTCGGCTGCATTGAAGAAGCGCGTTAGGCGAGGGGCGAGGGCCGCTGAACCACAAGCCAATGCGATGATTTCGGTGAGGCCCAAAGCGGCCTTCACTTTTGAGAATACCAGCTTGCGCGCAATCTTGAGCTTGAACTCGTACCAAGCGCCGTTCTGCCCTTCGGGTTCCCATTGCAAGGCGGTTCGCACGGCAAAGTTGAAG
Source organism: Flavobacteriales bacterium (assembly GCA_029242765.1). GTDB lineage: Bacteria > Bacteroidota > Bacteroidia > Flavobacteriales_D > Sanyastnellaceae > UBA8752. The sequence goes on from JAQWTJ010000059.1 coordinate 7,988, forward strand.
ATGGCTGCTTTCACGCCGCCGGCCGCACGGCCCTTTGCGACGATGCCGTCGTAAAACTTCTCCAGCAGTCGCGGAACCGCAGTGAACATATGGGGTTGGGTCGAGGCGAGGTCTTCCTTGACGGTTTCCAAGCTCTCGCCGAAGTGAATATTGGCCCCAACATACATGTAGAGGTAGTGGAGCATGCGCTCGAAAATGTGGCAAACAGGCAGAAAGCTCAGCACGCGGTAGTCTGCGTCAGGGTCGGTCATCGGTAGACGCGAGATGCTGCATAGGGCGTTCTTCACCACGTTTGAATGGCTTAGCATCACGCCTTTGGGTAGCCCGGTTGTGCCCGAGGTGTAAATGATTGTGGCCAAGTCGGCCTCTTTCACAGCATCCGCGCGCTTGACCCGCTCGGCCTCCAATTCGTCGCGCCTTGCGTCGTCGTCGCCCTTGCCCAGGACCTCGCTCCAATGCTTCGCACCGTCTACGCGCTCAAAGGTGTAGATTTCCTCCAGACCGGGGCATTCACCTCGAATCGAGTCCACTTTTGCATACAAATCTGCATTGGAAACGAAGCAGAAACGGCTTTCGCTGTGGTTCAAGATGTGCACGTAATCCTTCGGTGTCATCGTAGGATAGACCGGCACATCGATGCCGCCGGCTTGCATGGTTCCGTGATCCAGTAAGTTCCACTCGCAGCGGTTGTTGTGCGAAATGAGCGCCACTTTTTCGCCGGCTTGAAGCCCCAGTGCGATGAGTCCACGTGACACCCGGTCCATCTCGTCGACAAACGCTTGGGTGGAGTAAGAGAGGCGATTTCCTTGCCCGTCGTTGGGCTGGGTCATCATGGTTTTCAGGGGCTTCTTGGCCAATTGAAAACGTGGGAAGTCAAAGAGGCGGGTTGGTTGGTCCAAGGCCATTTTTTTTGTCAGGTTGGTTACAGCCTGACAATGTAGTTAAAACGATGCCGAGACCACCAATTCTTTAGAGCCTTTCGTGTAAACATAGAAGCCCTCGCCTGATTTCCGGCCGAGTTTTCCTGCGGCCACCATGTTCGCCAGCAAAGGGCAAGGCGCGTATTTGTCCTTGCCGAGGCCCTCGTGCAAGACGCGCAAGATGCTGAGGCACACGTCCAAGCCGATGAAGTCGGCGAGTTGCAGTGGCCCCATCGGGTGGGCCATCCCGAGTTTCATGATGTTGTCGATGGCGTCCACTTTCGCCACGCCCTCGTGCAAGGCGATGATCGCCTCGTTGATCATGGGGAGCAGGACGCGATTGGCCACAAATCCCGGGTAGTCGTTTGCTTCGACGGGGATCTTGCCCAATGCGGCTGAACACGCGTTGACCGCTTCGCAAGTCGCGTCAGAAGTCGAATAGCCGCGGATGACTTCCACGAGCTTCATCAGCGGAACGGGGTTCATAAAGTGCATGCCGATCACTTGTTCGGGGCGCTGGGTTGCTGCTGCAATCCGCGTAATCGAGATGCTCGAGGTGTTGGTGGCCAAAATGGCGTGGGCTGGCGCGGCGGCGTCCATTTGCGCGAAGATCTTCAACTTCAGCGCTTCGTTTTCCGTGGCCGCTTCCACCACGAGGTCTGCCCCGCCAACGGCGGCTTCCAGATCGGTTGAAGTCGTAAGATTCGCCAGTGCTGCAGCCTTTTGCTCGGCGGTCAGCCGCTCCTTGGATACGAGGCGTTCAAGATTCTTGTCGATGGTGGCCATCGCTTTTTCAAGTGAGGCAGGGTTCAAGTCGACAAGCTGGGTGGGATGTCCGTGCTGGGCAAAAACGTGGGCAATCCCGTTGCCCATGGTGCCGGCTCCAATGACCGTCACGTTTTGAATTTGCGTCATTTCGCGTCCTCTTCTTTCGCTTCTTCGACCACTTCGATGTCGGCGGATTCAATCACTTCGTCAGCGCTGTCGGCGCTATCGTCGCCTTCGACCGCTTCGTCAGTAATCGGAAGCACCTTCATTTCGAGCATGACATTGTACCAGGTGCACAATTTTTTCAAGTCGCTGTGGTAGACCCGTTCCTGGTCCATTTCTGTGAGGGCCGCCGTCACAAAAGCACGGAGTGTTTCGTGGGGTTCTTTCGAGTGCGGGGCTTTTCCGCCGTCGTTTTTCTCGTAGATCATATTGAACACCTCGCCCAGCGGAACGTCCTCTTCGTAGGTGAAAATCGAGATCTCGCCCAAGCTTGAAACGTGCTGCGTTGAAGGGATGGCGATCCTGTGATCATTGGCGAGAGATTCGACCACAATGGCCTTTCGCGTGGTATTGATCACCCTCCACAATCCGGGGCGGCCAGCAATGGCCAATATGTCCTTGAGTTCCATAAGCGGCCGCAAGATATATATTGCCGCTTCATGTCGAACCAGAACCTAGGCGCAAAGCTTTCCCAAGAGCTCGCGCCAGAAGCCAAGCGCGTGCGCAAAGGCTGGCTGATGTATGATTGGGCGAACAGCGTGTATTCGCTGGTCATTTCCACCGCCATTTTCCCCATTTTTTACACGGCTGTCACACAATCCGGCAGTGAGGAAACGGGAGATTTTGTCGACCGCGTCAGTTTTTTCGGCTGGGATTTGATCAACACCGAGTTGTATTCGTACGTCATTGCGGCCTCGTTTTTGGTGGTCATCGTTTTGTCGCCCATGCTGAGTGGTATAGCGGATTACGCGGGCAAGAAGCTCTTCTTTCTCAAGGTCTTCTGTTATGTCGGTGCGGCGTCGTGCTGCGCCTTGTTCTTCTTCGACGTGTCACGGCTGGAACTTTCCATGATCCCCTTGTTTTTGGCCAACATAGGTTTTTGGGGCAGCCTTGGATTTTACAACGCCTTTCTCCCTGAAATCGCTCCCAAAAAGGAGCACGATTTGTTGAGCGCCCGCGGCTATGTGTACGGGTATGTTGGGTCGTTGATTTTGTTGATTGTGTGCTTGGGCATGATTATGGGCGTGGGCAGTCACTTGACGCGTTGGTCTTTCGTGCTGGTGGGTGTTTGGTGGGCGGTTTGGGCGCAGTACACGTTTCGGCGTTTGCCGGCCAATACGCGCAATCAGGGGCGCGACAACGTTTTTTGGAAGGGCTTTCGGGAAATCCGCGATGTGGCCCTGTCCCTCAAGGGCAACACGAGGCTGATCCGTTACCTCTTATCGTTTTTCATGATGAGTATGGGCATTCAAACCCTTATGCTGATGGCCTCGGCATTCGGCATCAAGGAGGTCAAGCTCGAAGAGACGGAGCTGATCGTCGCTATTATTCTGGTGCAGGTCATTGCCATTCCCGGTGCTTTTCTTTTCTCCCGCCTGAGTAAAATATTGGGCAATATCCCCATGCTCATTATTGCAACCCTCCTTTGGGGCGGGGTGTGCATTTTTGCCTACACCTTGGTGGACGGCAGCGAGATGTTCTTTGTCGCTGCGGGGCTGATCGGCTTTATGATGGGGGGCACGCAGTCCTTGAACCGTTCAACCTATTCAAAAATGCTCCCGGTGACCGAAGACACCGCTTCGTACTTCTCCTTTTATGAGGTGCTGGAGAAAGGCGGCCTCGTCATCGGTATGACAGTCTGGGGCCTCCTCGAGGGCTTGTCCGGTTCGATGCGCGACTCCCTTTTGGCGCTCATTGTGTTTTTCGTGCTCGCCCTGTTGATGCTGTTGAGCATTCCCAAGGCGCGGGCTTCTGATGCAGCTTGACTTGAAGAGTTAGGCCGGGGAGGGGAAGTGACGTATGGGCTGGCCGTTGTGCCAAACCATGTGCTGCCGACCGTTGGTTGCGACAGCAAACGGTGCGCCCGCGTCGAGTTGGTAGCGCCCGAGTTGGTCGAGTGTCGCTTGCGAGAGGGCGACGCCTGGCGCTTTGCACTCAGCGATGAGGGCGGGCTGGCCTTGGGGGTCGAGCACCGCGACGTCGATGCGGCCCTGGGCTTGGCCGAACTGGGCCGGATATTCCACCGTAGTTCGGCCCAGCGGCCACCCCAGCGTCACCAAATGCGCGACCAGATGCTGGCGCACCCATTCCTCGGGTTCAAGCAGAACCCATTTGCGGCGCACGGCGCACAGCACCTCGAAACGCCGCCCCCCTTCGTCTGAACGCCCGCTCTCCAGTTCGCGCAATCGCATGCCCGTGGGGCGAGGAAAGTCGAGCGCTTCAAAAGGCGACGGGTCGAAAGGCATGGCGTAAAGATGGGGCTATCTTCGCGCTCATGGCGGCCGCTCCACAACCCAGTTTTCAGCAAATCTTGAAGGAGGTCCGCGCTGGTGATTTCAAGCCGGTGTATTTGCTGGGAGGGGAGGAGCCCTTCCACTTGGACCAGCTGGAAAAGGCGATTCGCGAACACGCCGTTGCGGAGCAGGAGCGCGACTTCAATGAGGAAGTGCTGTACGGTCGAGATGCCAATCTTCAGCAAATCATAGGTGCCGCTAAGCAGTTCCCGATGATGGCTCCCCGGCGCCTGGTGCTGGTGAAGGAGGCCCAAGAACTCCGTGAGTGGCGATCGAAAGAGAAGTTGGAGGTGCTGGCCAAGTACGCTGAGAACCCCGTGCCGTCCACGGTGTTGGTGCTGGTGCATCGCAACAAGATGCCTGACAAACGACTTTCGGTGGTCAAGAAATTGGCCTCAGTCGGCGTGGTTTTCCATGCACAACGCATCAAAGAATACAAGTTGCCCGAGTGGATTGAGCAGTTCGTCAGTGCGCGCAATCGCCGGATCAGTCCGCGCATTGCTCGGCTGCTTGCGGAGTATTTGGGCAACGATTTGAAAAAGGTCGCCGGCGAGTTGGAGAAGCTCTTTATTTCGCTTCCAGAGGGCGGTGAGGTGGATGATGTGATGGTTGAGCGTCACATAGGTATTAGTAAGGATTTCAATGTATTCGAGTTAACAAACGCACTCGCTTCAAAGGACATTGGGCGGGTGACCAAGATTGTGACTTACATGCGGGCCAATGCCAAGGCTCACCCCGTTCCGATGGTGCTGCCCATCCTGACGAACTACTTCTCACGCTTGCTCGTCTTTCACAATTTGCCCGACCAATCTCAGCAAGCAGCAGCCCGTGCGCTCAAGGTGCACCCGTATGCAGTCAAGGAGTACACGCTGGCTGCGCGCAACTATTCGCCGGCGAAGCTCGAGCGCATTTTTGGCTACCTCCGCACTTGCGACAAGAAGTCCAAGGGCATTGACAATGTGGCGACCGATGCGTACGACCTGTTGCAAGAGACCCTTTTTAAGACGCTTCACTGAGCGTTGTGCTCACCTAGCGCTGGGTGTTGAGCATCCAATTCCACCGTTTTTTACAGCCCGTGCATTCGAATTTTGAGTGGGGCCGCTGTATGGTTAACTTGGGCCTCGGTATGGGCCCGGATATTTCTGCGGGACGCTGCGTTGTTTTATCGACGAAGTGAAGCAAATTTGCCCGGCTTATGCCTCTATTGAAACCACATCTGATTATGCGCAACATTATTGCCGCCCTGGCCCTCGGAGCCTTTACGATTTCAGCTACAGCACAAGACGAGAACCTCGTGCCGAACGCCAGTTTTGAAGATGGCGACATCAAGCGTCTGAAGACTTACGGCCAACTCGAGGACATTCAAACGCTGTGGTTCAGTGCAAACGAAGCCGGAATTGATCTTTTTGCCTACGATGTGAAGAGCGAAAAAGTGCTCGCACCGGGCAACTTATATGGTTACGAGGACCCATCTGATGGCTTGCGGTATGGCGGGTTCCGGGCTTATTCAAAGGTGGCCAAGCTCCCTCGAACCTACTTTGAAGTGCGTCTCACTGAGCGCCTGGCACAGAATCAGATGTACTGCGTGTCTTTTGATATTTCGCTTTCTGACATGTCGAAATACGCAGTGAACGGCATTGGAGCTGTGCTGGTGGACCGCAAGACTGAGCAAGGAAACTTGGGCTCAATTACAGGATTTGACCCGCAAATCCATCACCGGAGTGACAAGGTGATGCAACTGATGGAGGGCTGGGAAACAGTTTGTGGAACCATCATCGGCGGCGGCCAAGAGGAGTACCTCATGATTGGTGATTTCGCAGGGAACTCGGACATTGAGTTTACAAAAATGCGCCGTCCAAAAGGCTTCTCGGGCACTCAAATCCTTCACGCCTACTACTACATTGACAAGGTCAGCGTTGTGCCGGTTGATGCAAAAAGTCAATGCGCTTGCTCCAAGAGCGAATCCTCAGCCCCCGATATGGTGTACGGTGCGCCGGTGATGGCCGACGGCTTGAGCAACAACGAGGTGATTGGCCGCATGGCGGTGTACTACGGCTTTTTGAAGCGCACCTTCACTGAGAGCGGCCGCATCGCCTTGAATCGTTTGGCAGAAAATCTTGTAGCCAGTCCATCTATGCGCCTGGACATTGTAGGTCACTGTGACAACGATGAGGCGAGCGAGAGCAAGATCAATCCCCGCTTTGCTGATATGGGGCTCAAGCGCGCTGAGCAAGTCTCACGTTACCTCAGTTCTCAGGGGGTTGCTTCCGGTCAGTTGAACGTGGTGACTCGCGAGAACAACGACCCGGCCTCTACAAAGGACTCGGATCTGAGCCGCGCAAAGAACCGCCGGGTCACTTTCGAAGTCAAGTGAATTCGCCCAGGCCTGAAGGCCCAAGTGAAGGCACTCCCGCGGGTGCTTTTGACGTCATTGTCGTCGGCGGCGGCATTGTCGGCGCGGCTACGATGTACCAAATCCAGCGGCGCCACCCCGAACTCAAGCTTTTGTTACTGGAAAAATCGGAAGGTTTGGCCGCGCATCAAACGGGTCACAATTCCGGAGTCATCCACAGTGGACTGTACTACCCTCCGGGCAGTAGCAAGGCGTTGAACTGCGTTCGCGGGCGTCACGCTTTGGTGGATTTTGCCAAAGAGTTCGGCGTGCCGCACGACATCTGTGGCAAGGTGGTGGCGGCGGCGACGGCTGAAGAATTGCCCCGCCTTGACAAGATTGAAAAACTCGGTTTTCAAAATGAGATTGAAGGGCTTGAGCGCATCAATGCCGACCAGCTCCGTGAGATCGAGCCGCATTTGCGTGCCGTCGAGGGCCTCTGGGTTCCCTGCACGGGCATCATTGATTTTCCAGCCGCTACCCGAAAAATGGTTGAGATCGCTTTGGGGATCCAGCCCGAGAGCAAAGTGATGACCGGGGTGGAGGCTTTGGGCTTTTCTCAGCAAGGCGCGAGCTGCTCACCCGGTATCACGGTGCGTACGAGCCGAGGCGATTTTAACGGCCGTGCCATGGTGGCCTGCGCAGGGCTTCAGGCTGATCGCGTAGCGCGGCAGGACGGCGTTGATTTGGCTGAGCGGGTCGTGGGATTTCGCGGTGATTACTACGAGCTTGAGGATCACGCAAAGCACAAGGTTCGCAACCTCATTTACCCGGTGCCTGACCCGGCGTTCCCCTTTTTGGGCGTTCACTTCACGCGCATGACCGATGGCAACATCGAGTGCGGCCCCAATGCCGTCTTCACGTTCAAGCGCGAGGGGTATGGGAAATTGGACTTCTCCATGCGCGACACAGTTGATGCCTTGGGGTATATCGGAACCTGGCGCATGTTTTTCGAGAACATGGCTTTCGGTATCAACGAATACCGCCGCGCATTTTCAAAGAAGCTCTTCCTCAAAACGCTCCAACATTTGGTGCCGTCTCTGGAGATGGGCGATCTGCGTCCGGGCCGCTCCGGCGTGCGTGCGTTGCTGCTGAACAAGCAAGGCGACACGAAGGACGATTTCCGCATCGAATGCAACGGCCGGAGTATCCACGTGCTCAACGCGCCTTCGCCGGCGGCCACGGCCTCTCTTGCTATTGGAGAGCAAGTCGCGGTATGGGTCGAGCGCGAGTGGCCAGACTTGTTCTGACCTCGCACTTCTTTGTGCGCTTTACAGCACAAAAAAAGGTCCGCCTTGTAGGGCCGACCTTTTGTTGATGTTTGAAGGGGCGATTATTCGCCGTCCTTTTCGTCGTTCGGATGGGCCTTCTTAATTGCGCCAGTGCGGGGGGTCGACTTCTTCTTGTCTTTGTCACAAGAGGCGTCCTTCTTGCCTTTGCAGCAAGACGACTTGGAGCTGCCCTTCTTGCCTTTGCAGCAAGATGACTTGGCATCGCCCTTCTTGCCTGAGCAAGACGACTTGGCGTCAGCTTTCTTGTCTGCGCAAGACGACTTGACTGCGTCATCCTGATCAGCATCAGCGGATTGAGTGGCTTCAGTTTGGCTCTTTGACGTTTGGGGGGCATCAGATTGAGCGGAAAGGGTGGCGCCGAACAAAAAGAGGGCGCTCATCAGGAAAATATGCTTCATGGTCATAATGTTATCGTATGCAAGATAAGGTGGTATTCACGTGCCTTAAGGGCCTTTGGCCTTAAATTTCGCAAGCGTTTGCAAATTTCTTTGATTCAATATGAATCGCCTATCCTCTAAATACCGCGTTTTGCAGGCTCTTACCGCTGCGCTCGCGTTGCACGCGGTGGCGCTGGTTGTGGCGGCATATACCGGCTTGCGATTTCCCGATGAGGGCTCGCAATACGTTGAGGTTCAGTGGGCCGACGAGTCGATTGCCCCCGTCGAGTCGCGGTCGATGCAAGAGGTTTTGGCCGAGCGATTGAACGCCGAAGTTGCCAACCGGACCTCCGATCAAAATGCCGACCCGAATGACCCGCTTGAAAATCAGCCGCCGGACTTCACCGAGGCGGTGGAACAAGAGTTGCGCGATTTGGAGGCGGCTGCTTTTGAAGAATTGGAGTCGGCCCGCGAGGAGAACCGGGATGAGGCCGCGCAGAATATTGATGACACGCAGGAGCAGGACTTGCCCGATGCCGATGAGTTTGATTGGAAGTCCAATCGCTTTGAGGGGCAGGTAACGGCCAGCTATGAGCTTCAGGGGCGCAAGGCGAGGATGATTGATATTCCGGGTTACCGATGCAAGGGCTCAGCGACCGTGGAACTGCGCATCGAGGTTTCACCTTCTGGGGAGGTCTTGAGTGCGAAGTTGGGCGGCGGATCGGCGTCCGATGGGGCCGCGCCGTCGTGTGCAGAGAGGGAAGCGATTCGCAGCGCTTTGCGTTCGCGATTTGTCGCAGAGGCCGGTGCCGCCCGTCGCCAGGCCGGCACGCTGACCTACCGCTTCGTGCCGCAATAATCGTGTCAGCAAGGGCACAGCCCCCAGCGGTCAGACGCTCGCCACGTAGTCTGCGAGGTAGGCGTATTTGCGGGTCAGCTCGCCGTCGGAATTGGTCTCGGAAGCCGCCGCAAGAATGCCTTCTTGATCTCCATCGAGCAAATGAGGCAACACTTTGTCCACCAGCACCGCCCCGAAATCGGCACTCGCATCTCGCGGCAATTCACACGGGAGATTGTCCACCGCCATTACGGCGATGCTCCCGTCTTGGTCCAAGTCTACAACGCGCTCATTCACAGGGCAATACCCGTACATGGGGTCTGCAATGGTGGAGGGTTTCAAGGTGCAGGCCACCGGCCCGTCGATGTCACAGGATATGTCGGCCACAACACGGATTCGCCAATCCTCATCCCGCATGTCCGCGCGAGAAAATAAATAGGGCGAGCCCTCCGACCAATAGTGGCCTGCAATAAAGAGGTCGGCTTGCCTTGCAAAAGCCATGAAGGTGCTTTCATACCCCGTGGGGTCCTCTCGGAACTCAGCCGGGTCGAAGCCGCCGTCATGGGTTCGTCGGTTGTAGTCGTGCAACTGCAGATGCGTAAAAACGGGCTCGGCGTACTCCTCTCGCAGGAAGTCAACCGGGTGCACTTCGCGAATTTTGAGCCGTTTGATGATTTCTAGCGCGCCACCGCCCACACGCCCATGCCCGGTCAGCACGATTTTCGTGTGCGGCGCCAAGGTGACGCCCGACAGCAAGCGGGCTTCCATTTCGGCCCGGTCCGTGCAATCAATGGCCCGAGGCAAGGTGTAGCGGTGGTCTTTGATGCCCAAGGCTCTAAATCCGTTGTAGCTCCCCACAATGCCGGCATACCGGCCGAAGCCGATGATGCGTCCGGCCCCAGGGCGACGCAACAATTCGTAGTCGATCAACCGCACGCGTTGACTCAATATCCGCTTCAAAAGCTCTGCATTGTGCGGTTGCAGCTTGTAGGTGTGGCTGAAGAAGAAATACGTCTTGTCGGCAATGATCTCCTCGACCGGCACTTCTTTCACGCCCAACAACACATCGCATGCGCTCACGTCGTCCTGCACCGTCACCCCCTCGGCTCGAAATTCCTCGTCTTGGATCCGCCTGACGTCGCTGCTCTGCACCACGATTTGCGCATCGGGATGGGCGGCATTCCAAGCGGCGCATTGGGCGGGCGTCAGAGGAACGCGCTGGTCGGGCGGCACTTTGCCCTCTTTGATCACTCCGATGTACATGAGTGCGCCAAGGTATGCCCAAACGACCCACATCACAGCGGTGATTTTTCAGCAAATGACGTTTCGTTATTCTCACATTTTTCGTGGCATTTGCTGCCGGGAATGTTGAAGGTTGGGGCGCTCAAGAATGGAGTAACTTTGCAGTCGCTCATTGATTTCCTGCGCAACAACTGGGGCCGATTTTGGATTTGACAGCAAGTCTAATGGCACGGTCAGCATGCCGAGTGCTTTGTGGAGCCACTCGTAAATCTCGAACCGCACGCCATAACTGGCAACAACACCTACGCACTCGCAGCCTGATCCTCTTGGAGGATCTGCTTAATTCCAGCCACAGATGTGGCGGAACGGGTTGTCCCGATCGCAAGTACGGATCCCTTCCTCGCGGTCAATGGGGCATCAGGTAAATGGGTCTAGCAAACGGTGCGTTCGGCGCCCGGCGCGAAATTTTTCGGACTAAGTCCGCAGTGGGGTGTTCCCTCTCAGCTGCGTGATCGAAAACAATGGGGAACTGAGCATGGAGAACGCCGCGCGCGTTGCTTGTTTGGACGGGGGTTCGACTCCCCCCGGCTCCACTTTTTTAGACCCTCCTAAATCACCTGGAAACGCCCGTCGTTTTTGGGGTTTTTCTTCTTTGACCAATGTTTTCCGGGCCTTTCAGAGGTATAGGGTGTTCCACTGTTTCCAGCGCTTTACATTCCGTTCCAATAATATAGTGGGTGCTAAGCTGGGTACTATTTCGTGCCTTTACCGGGTACTAAAAAAATGAAGCACGCTAGCCTTAGCGTTAGCAGTTTTGTTGTTAGGAAGGATTTCCAGCTTCATAGCGCGAAAATCCTCCGACAGGTGCCTGTCATTGGTAAATCTTGGCAAGTATCAATTGGTTAGAGAAATGCCTTTTTTCTGTATTTTTCAATAATG
>JAQWTJ010000060.1 GCA_029242765.1 Flavobacteriales bacterium
CTTCGTTTGTCCATTGTTCCACTTGATAATGCCAAGCCGTGAGATTATCATGATTATCTATATACCATTGATCTTCTGCCCCTTCAGGTATTCCCGATACAGGAATAGCATACAGGAATACACCAGTATCGGTAAATACACTATCCCAGTATAGCAACTCAAGACCTGGATAGGTCTCGCCAATAAAGGGTGAAATAGAGTCTGTCCAATATTGCCCGTAAACCCTTGCCCAGTTTTCATCATTACGTGTAGAGTCTTGAAGCTTCAAGGCTGTAGCGTATGGGTCGTATGAATCTCCAGCGTTCTCATTTGTCCTGTACGCGCGGATGAACCATTTATTCTTCTTACGTAGCTCTACACGATGCTGATAGAACTCGATATTTTTAAGGGAAAATCTATTGTCTCCTTGATAAACAGTATTTCCTCTCCCCATATTGAAACCATAAATAAGTTCTGGGCTTTCATACGTCTTTTCTGGCTGTAAGCGCCAATGTCCACTCAGGCTGACTTTAAGGTTATCAGTATTATAATCTACAAGGTCCTTTTCTTTGTACCCCGTTCTATAGAACACCCCCATTCCTCTGTAGTTTATGCCTGGAGGGGTAGAGTAGTCAAAAAGGTTGTTGTATTCATCCCCGTAAATATTGACCGCATCGTAACGCCCGGGATTTAATGTGGAAACCGTTGATCCATCTACGGGAGCATAATTAATAGCCTCCCAGTCATATGCTTGGAATTTGAAAAAGTTGATTTTGTAAGCGAAAAAAGGATCCCCCTCTCCATTTTCCAACACTTGTGCCCATCTAAAGCCAGTTTCAAATAAAGGGCGTTCACCCTTTTTTGTCGTTTCTCCAAGCTTTGTAGAAACACTTAATCCCGGAAAAACATATGGATCCTTTGTTTCCATATTGATTACACCGTTAAATGCTCCAGGACCAAAAAATGCCGAACTGGCGCCCGCTATAATTTCTACTGATTTAACGTCTAGGTCTGGTGCTCCTAGAAAATTTCCTAGTGAAAAATTGAGTCCAGGACTTTGGTTATCTACTCCATCAATAAGTTGCAATGATCGAACTGGAGATGTGGAATTAAATCCTCGAGTATTGATGATTTTAAACCCTAAAGACGCAGACGTTAAGTCAACACCCTTAAGATTACCTAATCCTTCATAGAAATTTCCAGAAGGGGCTTCCCTGATAGAAATCAAGTCCATAGTCTCAATAGTGAGTGGCGCTTGCTTCTGCTTTTCCGAGATGCGTTCGCCTACCACCTCTGCCTCGTTCAACAAAATTTGATCCGGCTGCAAGACCACTTCAAGATCTTTTCGCGCATCGGTCACCTCCACGGTTTGTACTGCGTAGCTGATGAACGAGACGGTCAACCGAACCGGCAACGACTCCACATCAATCCGGAACCGGCCGTCAAAATCTGTGGTCACCCCCAATCCAGTGCCCTCGACAATAACATTGGCCATAAATACCGGGTCTCCGGTATCACCATCCACAACACGCCCACGAATGGCTTGGGCATGAAGCCCCAGTCCTGATCCCAGAAAAATGAGAACCAGCACTGCAAAACTACGCACGTTAAAGACTGACTTCACTGATTCCATACTCAGGTGATTTAGGCGCGCCAATATGCGACAAAATCAGGTAGCCTGAGCTGTCGTGGACGAAGGTCTCTCAGCGCGGACATCGATGACAGCGTTCGGAATTCCATGGTCGAGGGCTGTTATTTCAACGCGGTTGCCGTCACGCAACTTCCGACGCTTGCGTGATTCAGGTTCGCCGTCCACGGTGATAGCGCCGAGCTCCACCCACCATTTTGCCTCGCCGCCTGTGGCACAAAGGCCTGTAGCCTTCAAGAGCTGGAGCAAATCAATGTAGTCCGTGCGCAGAGTGAACGCAAGCTGTTCAGGTGGTTTAGATGCGTTCACAACAAAGAGGGCAGCTGGTCTGGACGAGCTTCGGACACCATGGCATAACAGCGTTCGACGATGTCTTCAATGGAGGGTTTGGAGAAGTAGTCGCCATCGCTGCCAAAGGGCGGCAAGTGCGGAGCGGCGCAGAGGGTCCGCGGCTCGGAGTCGAGCAAGGACCAAAGCCCCTGCTGCATAGCGCGCTCAAGCATGAAAGCCGTGGCGCCGCCAGGCACGTCTTCGTCGATGAAAATAACGCGTGAAGTTTTCGCAACGCTTTGAGCAATGAGGCCCGTTGTATCAAACGGCAACAGGGTTCGGACGTCGATCAGTTCGAGCTCCACACCCAAATCAGACAAGCGCGAAGCTGCCTTTACGCAAAGGTTGAATGTCGATCCGTAAGAAACGACCGTCAAGTCTGCGCCTTCGCGCACGACTTCAGCAAGGCCTATCGGCGTGCGGAAGGCGCCGAGATTTTTAGGCAAGGGCTCCTTGGTCCGGTAGCCGTTGAGGCACTCGACCACCAAGGCCGGTTCATCCGACTGCAAGAGCGTGTTGTACATCCCTGCAGCTTGGACCATGTTTCGCGGCACACACACGTGCATTCCTCTCACGCTGTGAATGATGGAACCCATCGGCGAGCCCGCATGCCAGATGCCCTCAAGGCGGTGCCCGCGAGAACGCACAATAACGGGAGCCTTTTGGGTCCCGCGTGAGCGGTAACGGACCGTAGCCAAGTCGTCGCGCATGATTTGCAAGGCGTAAAAGATGTAATCCAGGTACTGGATTTCTGCTATCGGTCGCAACCCGCGCATCGCAAGACCAATCCCCTGGCCCAAAATCGTACACTCCCGAATCCCCGTGTCGGCCACGCGTTCCTCACCGAAGGTGTCCTGCATGCCCTCCATGGATTGGTTTACACCCCCTATCTTACCCGTGTCCTCCCCGAAAGTCAGCAACTCAGGATGCCGCTCAAAAAGGGCTTTGAAGTTGTCCCGCAAAACAACCCGTCCGTCCACCTGCTCAGCACCCTCGACATCGGGGGCGACCGCTTCAACCTTCAAGGCCGACCCTTCCCCCTCGTTGTAAAGATCTGCGGAATACACATTCTTCATCCGCTTGCTCTGCACGCTCAACCATCCAGATATGGCCCTGCGCTCTGCAGAATCAGTTGCACGCGTTTTGTGCAAGGTCTGGCGCACCACTTCGTGCATTTGGCTTCGCGTCGATCCGACTGGCAATTTCTGCGCAGCCCCCTCAAAGGGCTGCAACAACTCTTTCACTGTCGACAGTTCTGCCGCCACCGCATCGCTATAAGCCGCCCAAGCCGCCTTCTGCTCTGCGCGCACAAACTTCGCTGCAGCCGTGGAAATGGCGTCGAGCTCATCTTGGCTGACCCCACCTTCCATCACCAAGAACTTGGCCAACTGCGCAATCCCGTCGTATTCCGCGGCCCAAGCCAATCGCTCCTTGGATTTGTAACGCTCATGTGAGCCGCTGGTGCTATGGCCCTGCGGCTGCGTACATTCCTCTACATGCACCAAAACCGGCACGTGCTCCGCCCTGCACAAAGCCGCCGCCCGCTCATACGTCGCCAACAATTCCGGGTAATCCCACGCCTTGGCCTTGAATATCACAATGCCTCGACCGCCATCGCTAGCATCCATACCGGACAACGCCTGCGAAATACTGGCCCGCGCCGTTTGGAGCTCCTTCGGCACCGAGATGCCATAGCCGTCGTCCCAAACCGACATCAGCAGCGGAACCTGCATCACAGCCGCGGCATTGATTGTCTCCCAGAACATCCCCTCCGAAGTCGATGCGTCGCCAATCGTTCCGAAGGCGATTTCCTCCCCGCCGCGAGAAAATTGGGACACATCAAAACCCTGCTCCATAAGCTGCTGCTCTAGGGCACGATAATGCTTCGAAGCGTGCGCAAGGCCCAGCAATCGAGGCATTTGCCCCGCTGTCGGCGAAATGTCCGCAGACGAATTGTACTGCTCTGACAAGCGCTTAAACGCCCCCTTCTCGTCCAGGCTTTGCGTAGAAAAATGGCAATTCATCTGACGGCCACCCGTCATCGGCTCACGCTGCTGATCAGCGTCGGCATAAAGTTGCGCAAAGAAGCCGCGTACGTCCAACAGCCCCAAGGCCATCATCAAGGTTTGATCCCGGTAGTAGCCCGAACGAAAATCCCCCTTGCGAAACTGGCGCGCCAGCGCAATCTGCGCCACCTCCTTTCCATCCCCGAAAATGCCAAACTTGGCCTTTCCTCCCAACACCTCCTTGCGTCCAAGCAGCGACGCTTCTCGGCTCACGCAAACGATGCGGTAATCGTCCAAGGCGGCCGCTCGCGCATCATCGCCCATGTTCAGTTCCAAACTAGACATTGCAGCGGTGGTGGTGGTGGACATGGGCAGCGTATTACAGACTGCAAAAGTACACCTCCCAGTTGTTTCTGCTTTTCAGCGTCTGCAAACCAAAAGGCAACGCACACAAGTCGTGTCTTCTTTCGAGGTGCCCCGGTGGAATTGGCCCCACATATTCGCCACATATCTGCACATGACAGGTATGGTTTTGGTTTAATTCAGGAGAGGCCGCTCGAAACGTCGGGCGGCCTTTCTATCAAACCAGCGGCCTTTCAATCGCCATCCACAAAGCATCCTTCAGGCGGTCCAAGCCCGTGGTGGTGACACTCGAGAAAAACAGATGGGGCATTTCCCCAAATTGCTCCTGGAACTCCTCACTCAACGCTTCTTTCAATTCATCATCGAGCAAATCCGATTTGCTAACGGCCAATACGCGGTCCTTGATCAACAATTCGGGGTTGTACTTCTCCAGTTCAGATAGCAAAATGCGATAGGACTCTGCGATGTTCTCCGCATCGGCCGGAACGAGAAAGAGCAGCACGGAGTTCCGCTCAATGTGACGCAAGAACCGAAGCCCCAGTCCTCGCCCCTCATGCGCGCCTTCAATGATACCCGGGATGTCGGCCATCACAAATGAACGGTCGCCTCGATACGCCACCATTCCCAAATTTGGGCGGATTGTCGTGAAAGGGTAATCGGCAATTTCCGGTTTCGCAGCGCTCACTACACTGAGCAAGGTCGACTTGCCCGCATTCGGAAAGCCCACCAGGCCCACGTCTGCCATGAGCTTCAGTTCGAGAATCACCCAATTCTCTAAACCCTCCTCTCCAGGTTGAGCATACCGTGGCGTCCGATTTGTGGGCGACTTGAAATGGTCGTTGCCCTTGCCGCCTCGTCCCGCTTGAGCAAGAATAATCTCTTGACCGTCCTTTTCAATTTCGGCAAGCACCTCGCCCGATTCAGGGTGCCGGGCCAATGTGCCCATCGGAACATCAACGTAGATGTCCTCCCCATCTGATCCGTGCTTACGACCGCCCGACCCTGGGCCGCCAGGACCGGCTACAACGTGCTTGCGGTACTTCAAATGCAGTAAGGTCCACAACTGCTCGTTGCCTCGCATAATAATATGACCGCCGCGACCGCCATCGCCGCCGTCCGGCCCTCCCTTGCATGTGGTGCGGTCGCGATGAAAGTGCGTGCTGCCCGGTCCGCCATGGCCCGAACGGCAGCAAATTTTCACATAATCGACGAAATTCTCACTGGCCATAACTCAAGCCGTCTCGCTAAGGGCTGCAACAACAACAGCAATGCGCTCAAAAATCTCCTCAATCCCCCCCAATCCGTCCACGCCTTTATACTTGTTCTGGCTGCGGTAGTGCTCAGCAACAGGTGCCGTTTCCGAATGATACACGTCGATTCGGTTCTGAATCACATCGGGATTGGCATCATCCGGACGACCTGAAGTCTCTGCCCGACCAGCCAATCGCGTACGCAACTCCGCCTCGGGCACTTCCAAAGCAATCATCGCGTCAATCTGCTGCCCCTTGCTCGCCAAAAAAGAGTCCAATGCTACAGCCTGTGCTGGTGTCCGGGGAAAGCCGTCAAAAATATATCCCTTCCCCGTGCGCTTGGATGCCTCACTTTCCAGCATCTGGATCGTCACCTCATCAGGGACGAGCTCACCGCGGTCCATAAAGCCTTTGGCAAGATTGCCTAAGTCTGTGCCACCCTTGATGTTGTCACGAAAAATATCACCCGTCGAAAGGTGAATCAGCCCAAAATTCTGGACGATGTGGGCACTTTGCGTACCCTTTCCCGCACCGGGAGGGCCGAAGAGAACGATGTTCTTCATGGCGGCAAAGATACAGACGTTGCATTGGGTTTGTAGACGTTGATGCTTGATTCAATAATCATCCGCACATTGGGCTTTGAAGACGCGGGGGAATCGCCGAAACTCCCCGACCGCTCTACATACATCGTATAACATTTGACAATCAGCTTTTACAATGACTTTTCGCCAACTCACCAGCTTCCTCTTCATCCTGCTCTTCTTCTCATTTTCGAGCACCACTCAAGCACAAGTCTACGGTTTACGCGTTGACACGGTGAGCGCTGACATCGGCGTGCTGGCCGGGGCTTTAGGCACAACTGATATGACCGGAATGGCTTGCTACCGCCTGTATATCACCATGGAAAACACCGACGACTTTATGTCTTCTATCTCCGGCGACGCTACCAACCCGACGTATGTGAACACCTCAACATCATTCTACCAAGCAGCGCTTGGCGGGCTAACAGCTTCATCCTCAAACCCCTTGCTTTTTGCCTTCTACCCTGACTTGGCCTATGACAGCTACGTGAGTATTGGTCTAACAGGGCCTGCCAATGCTTCGGCAGGTGAAGCCAACCCATCCACCGTCCAATCCGGCGCCAACCCTTGGGCCACCAACTTCGACCCGGGCGGAGGCCAACCCGGAGGGAATATTTCCATCGATGACGCCATCGGGGGCGCGTGGTACGCCCTCAATGGCGACGCCAACGGGCTCGCTGGCGATGACTTAGAAGTCCTTATCGGCCAATTCACTACGGACGGCGACTTTTCTGGGCAGGTCTATGCCCAAATCTTCATCAACGGCAACGGAGCGGCTGAGTACTTGGGCACTTACGCTTGGCCGACCGTTGTTAGCATTCCGGGATGCACCGACGAAACCGCCTGCAACTACAACGGCGAGGCGACAGACGATGACGGGTCGTGCGCTGAACTGGATGCCTGCGGCATCTGCGACGGGCCAGGAGACCTCTACGAATGCGGATGCACCGATATGC
>JAQWTJ010000061.1 GCA_029242765.1 Flavobacteriales bacterium
GCCATTTTTGAAGGGATGAAGGCCTTTCGCTCGCGGGAAGGTGAAATTCTGATGTTCCGCCCCGAGGACAATATCAACAGATTCAACATTTCGGCTGAGCGCATGTGCATGCCTGTTGTGGATGCCGACCTTTTTATGGAGGCCCTGCACCAGCTCATTGATGCCGATCGCAACTGGGTGCCGACAGATCTTTACAGTGCATTGTACATCCGTCCATTCATGATTGCAACGGATGAGTTTGTTGGGGTTAAGCCCAGCACGCGATACACGTTCATGATTTTCACTTGCCCTGTAGGGGCGTACTATTCAGGTGCTGTGCGCGTGAAAGTTGAACGTGAGTATACAAGGGCTGTGCCGGGGGGTACAGGATTCGTCAAGGCAGCTGGAAATTATGCCGCCTCACTCAAGCCCACAGCGCAGGCCATAAAGGAGGGCTATCAGCAAATCTTATGGACGGATGCGCTGGAGCACAAGTACATCGAGGAGTCGGGCACAATGAATGCGATTTTCGTAATTGACGGCAAGGTCACTACGCCGGCTTTGGGCGACACGATTTTAAAGGGCATTACGCGAGATAGCGTTATCAAACTGGCCCAGCATATGGGTCTAGAGGTCGAGGAACGTCGCATCAGTATTGATGAACTGATCGAGGGCGTGAAGTCCGGCCGCGTGTCTGAGGCCTTTGGTGTAGGCACGGCGGCTACGATGACTCCGATTGCGGCTATTGGCTGCGATGGCGAGGATGTCGAGTTTGCTCCGGTGGATCAGTGGACTGTTTTCCCACGTTTGGCACGAGCTTTGGATGACTTGCGTAGAGGAAATGGAGAAGATCCATTCTCTTGGCGCGTGCCTGTATGATTAACATTCACAATACATCTGGATATTTATTGAGTCGGTCCTTTATTTTGGGCGCGCTCCTTTTGCATTGGGCCGTGCTTTCAGCCCAGGTCAGCGGCGTGGATGTGGTGGGTTCTCCCGTTCCTTCGGTGACGGCCATCGGTCACCACGCCATGGGGGTGAATCCGGCTTTGTTTTCAGTGCTTGACACCTCGTTCAAATCTGAACGTTTTGTCAGCAGCTTCGAGGGACATATAGCAGCAAGCGGCCCGATTTCGCGTGAAACATCTCTGATTCAGATTTTCGGGGCAGGGGAGCCTTGGACGTTGGAACAGAAGCGGGAATTGGCGGCGGCGCTGCCCACAGCCCCTACGCGTGCCGAGATGAACTTGCGTTGGGCGGGTTGGTCGCGCAAAAATCAAACCGGTGGTTGGGGATGGTCGGTGCAGGACCACTTGGCCACAAGTTTTCAGCCGGGGCAGGGGTTGGCAGAATTGGCCTTGCTCGGACCGATCGCCTCTTACTTTGATCTGTTAATCACAACCGCTGGCGACACCATTGCCAATTCACCCAATCTGAGTGAAGAGCAGGCCGCGACGGTGACCCAGGGCCTGGCGTCAAATCCACTGGATTTGCTAACCTTCTTAGGTGACACTAAGCTTTCGGCCTCCTATGCTCGGTCGTACAGCTTAGGAGCTGGGGTGCGCCTAATCGACACACCGGCTTTGCGTATAGGCGCGGGATTGGCAGCGCGTTATTACCGGGGCCGGGGGTACTATGAGGTGGACACGGAATCTGGCGCTGCGTTTGCGGCTTTTAACAAGGGCCTGGGGGCTGCGCTGTTGAGTCCGGATGCGACGTTGGGCAGTGTGTTGCACCCTGCCGGCTACGGCGTGGGACTGGACTTCGGCCTGCGTGTCGATGTGGCGAATGCGCTTTTCGGGTCTTTGGCTATCACGGACTTGGGCCGCATGGAGTGGACCGGTGAGCATTACAAGTTGACCAACCCTCTTGCTGTTGCTGACGCTCAAGGCGATGTGGGCGCTCTTTTTGATGCCTTGACCGCGACATTGGACCCGGTGGAACTGTTTGTCGAGTCTGTGCCGGAGCGGCGGGTCGTGAATTTACCCACGCGCTTTGCCCTTGCTGGAGGCATTAATTTGTCTGACCGCAGCGTGCTTGCTGTCGAATTGTCGGCGCCTTTGAAGCCTCAATTTATCCAAGCTCCCACCACCCTCGGGCTGGGTGGGCGACTTGCTTGGGGACCGGTTCAATTGATTGGAGGGCCTCGTATTGAATTCGGTCAAGGCTTGGCTTGGCCGTTTGCTGTGGCGTTCGGTGGGGGAGAGGGGCATTGGGAGCTGGGGTTGGCCACCGGCGACGCCTTGGCCATTTGGGAGCCGGTTAAATCATTCTCAGTGGCTTGGAGCTTGACCTACCGAAAATGAAGGTGCAGTGCGAGAGGTGACGGTTGCTGTATTTGCCGGGGGCTGCTTTTGGTGCACAGAAGCTATATTCAGAGAACTTCAGGGTGTGCTTTCAGTTGAAAGTGGATATATCGGTGGCGAGACTGTGAACCCAACGTATGAGGAGGTCTGTGCGGGAGGCACGGGACACGCAGAGGCCATTCGGATTGAATACGACCCGGAGTTGATCTCATTTGAGACCTTGCTCGAGGTTCATTTTGGAACCCACGATCCCACCCAGTTGAACCGCCAAGGGAACGATGTGGGGACGCAATACCGATCGGCGATCTTTCCTCAAAATGATCAGCAGCGGGAATTGTCAGCATTGGCCCTGGTCGCTGTGAACCGCTCAGGTGCATGGAGCGAGCCTGTGGTGACGAGCATTGAGGATGCTTCGGCGTTTTGTGTTGCGGAGTTGGCGCACCAGAATTACTTCGGCCGCATGTCAGATCAGCCGTTTTGTGAGATTGTCATTGCCCCGAAATTGGCAAAATTTCGCAAAATATTCAAGGATTTGCTCAAGGGGTAGCATAAACCTCTCGATGGATTTCTCGTTCTACAGACATGAATAATTATTTCACCCCCTTCCTTCTTACAATCGTGGCGAGCTCCTTTGTGCTGACAAGTTGCAGCCGCCAAGAAAACAACGCCACCGCTGAAGCTGGCGAAGAGACCATCACGCAGTACGCGGAAAAAAGCGTAGACGACGTTTTGGATGACTACGTCTTGCGTTCAGACTCAAGCGACTTTGCAGATTGCGCTGAGATCACAGACTCAGGCGCTGACATCTATCCTCGCACCATTGTCATTGATTTTGGCGACGGCTGCACCGGCCCCGGTGGTCGGACGCGAACGGGCATCATCACGGTTGAATTGTCGGATGCTTGGGATGCCATCGGTTCGATGCGGACTGTGAATTTTGAGGGCTACACGATTTCGCCAGTTTGGAGCGACTTGGCCATCGGTCTTGACGGTACGCGCACATCGGAGCGCTTGGCTAACAACGCCGAAGGACAACCCGAGTTTTCTCGCGTCATTGACATGACCATTGCAAGGGGCCAATTCACAATTGAGCACGAATTCAGTGGGGTGCGTACGTGGATCAGTGGATACGACAACCCTCAGGCGGATGAGAACTTCTTCGGCCTCACCGGATCGGGAACGGCTGTTCGAAACGGTGAATACACCATCGTTCGCGAAATCTTGGACACGCTGATGTTTGATAGCAGTTGCGACCAAGTAACGCAAGGCGTGATGGCGGTGACCCGTCCGCTGACGTCTAGCACCATTGACTATGGAAGCGGCGCCTGCGACGATGAAGCGGTAGTGACCACCGCCAATGGGAATACGTTCACCATCGACCTGCATCAATTCCCAGGCTGATTCAGGCATGATTTCGTGGGTCCATCGTGGCCTATAGAGCGGGGCGCAGGTGTATCTTGTGCCCCGTGTCTTTTGTGAGTGAATTCAAGGAGAAGTTGGGTCTGAAGATGGGCAAGCGTCGATTGAGCTCTTTGCCCTCGGTTTTGGGCGGACGCAAGGGGATTTCTCTCCCCAATGTCCTCTCGGTGCACGTGTTGTTTCACGCGCCAACAATCGAATCATGGAAACAACTGCACGAGGTCATGCGCATTTTGCGCGAAACACATGGTATCCCTCGCGTGACGGGGGTGGCGTACACCCCTTTGGAGCGCGCTGAAACCCCGACCGGTTGGTACACCACGCGAGGCGTTGAGCTGCACACGGCGGAGGATGTGGACTGGCGGTTTGAACCCAATGTTGTGCAGTCCAGCAAGAAAGAAGTCGATGTGCTGTTGGATCTAAACTTGGACGAAGCCCTGCCGCTCCTGTTTGAAGCCAAGGCCGCCCGCGCAAAATTCCGGGTGGGTCCGCACCGTAAAAAGGAGTGGGTACGCTATGACTTTATGCTGGAATCGTGCAGCGATGCACTTGATTTCGCAAAGTCGGCGTTGCATTACATGAACACTTTGCAGTTGAAGTGATTCCATCGCAACTTTGCAGCTCTATGATTCAGCATAAATTCACCGGTCTTGGCGTGGCAATGATCACTCCGATGTCTGCCGACGAGTCGATTGACTTCCCCGCATTGGAGCGCTTGACGCTTCGCCTTTGTAGCAGTGAGGTGGATTTCCTCGTCGTGTTGGGCAGCACGGGTGAGGCTGCGTTGCTCTCTGAAGAGGAGCGAGTGGCCGTCTTGGAGTTTGTTTTGGAAATTTCAGCTGGTGCAAAGCCCATTGTGGCGGGCCTTGATGTGTCGGGAGGTACACGTGCAGTGGTGCAGCGCCTGCAATCCATGCATGTGCGCGGATTGTCTGGCCTGCTGGTGAGCCCGCCGCCGTACATTTTGCCCGTCCAATCGGGGCTATTGGACCTTTTCCAAAGGTTGGATAAAGTGACCCCGGTGCCCATCATCGCATACAATGTCCCATCGCGGGCAGGCGTGGAGATGGCCCCGGACACGATCATTGAAATGGCAGCCACCACGAGCAATGTGGTGGCACTCAAGCAAGCGGTCCCTTCAGTGGATGCCATGCGCAAAATTATTGCTGGGGTTCCGAAGGACTTTGCCGTGCTTGCAGGGGACGACGGATGGGCCGTGCCGGCTATGTCACTCGGCGGACAAGGCTTGATCAGTGTCATTGGCAACGCCTTCCCCGATATGTGGGGACGGGCGATGAATCAAGCCGTCTTCGGTCAGGTCAAGAGTGCTGAGGACGACCTGCGACGGTTTGAGCCCTTGCTCGAACTGCTTTTTGCCGAGGGCAACCCCGCCGGAATCAAGGCTTTGTGCTCACACTTGGGGCTATGCGAGATGCATGTTCGCCGCCCCTTGATGCCCGCCTCGAAAAAGCTGACGCAGGACATTTATGATGCTGTTGCCGCGTTGGATGCCGTGCCGGCCTGACGCCGTGCCGGCTTCAAATAGAATTTAGGCGCAAGTCTTGCTTGCTTCGAGCACAGCTTTGCATTGCCGCACAATGGCTGCTGCATCCAAGTTGTATTTGGCCAAAAGTTGGGCGGGCGTACCGCTTTCTCCGAATGAATCGTCTACGGCCACCATCCGCATAGGGGTGGGGCAGTGCTCGCTCAAGACCTGGGCAACGGATTCGCCCAAGCCGCCTGCGCGCTGATGTTCTTCAGCAGTCACCACGGCGCCTGTCTTGTGTACAGAGTTTAAGATGGCCTGAACATCAAGCGGCTTAATCGTGTGGATGTTGAGCAGGTCGACTGAAACACCCTCTGCGTGCAAAGCCCGTGCGGCCAATACGGCTTCCCACACCAAATGACCGGTGGCCACTACTGTGACGTGGTTGCCCTCGATGAGATGGTCCGCCTTGCCGATGACGAATTCTGCATTTTCTGGCGTGAAAATTGGCATTTTTGGACGGCCAAAGCGCAAGTACACCGGCCCTTGGTGGTCCGCAATCGCCTTGGTCGCTTGGCGCGTCTGCTCGTAGTCACACGTGTGAATTACGGTCATGCCCGGCAGCATTTTCATCATGCCCAAGTCCTCTAAAATCTGGTGTGTAGCACCGTCTTCGCCGAGGGTGACCCCGCAATGCGAAGCGCAAACCTTCACATTCTTGTCCGAGTAGCAAATACTCTGACGAATCTGGTCATAGACGCGGCCTGTTGAGAAATTGGCAAATGTCCCGGTGAAAGGGATCTTGCCGCCGATGGTTAAGCCCGCAGCCACGCTCATCATGTTGGCCTCGGCGATGCCGGCTTGGTAGAAGCGGTCGGGGTGGGCATTTTCGAAAGCGTTCATTTTGAGTGAACCGGTTAAATCCGCACAAAGGGCCACGACATTGGGGTTGCTATTTCCGAGCTCAAGCAATCCCTGGCCAAAACCGGAACGCGTGTCTTTCTGTGGGAGAGCGGCGAGGTCTTCCTCGCTCATGTGAAGCAGTTCGTTCATTTTAAAAGGTTCAGATGGGTGGGGGCGCCGCTGCGCATTGTGAAGTTGTGGACGGCGCTTAGGGTGGTGTCTTTCGCACGTTTTGCGCGAAAAACCAACATGTATTCGCCGGGTTGAATCGTGTAGCGGCCGGTAGGGTTTTGCCCGTTAAAAGGAAGGGCCAATTCCCACTGGCCTTCTCGCCGGATGAAGATGCCGCCGTAGCCAGGAGTTCCAGTGTTTAGTGATAGAACGCCAGGCTCAGGTACAGCTACTGGCACAACTTTTCCTCCGCCGATTTCGACGCCCTTCACGAAAGTGACCGGTGTGGTGGCAATTTCCAAATCATAGGTGCCGGCCAAGTACTTGACTTTCGAGCCCAAGGTCTGGATGTGGACCAACTCACACCCGTTCTGCATCACGCGAGCCCGCACGCCTTGAAGGTCACTGCGCAATCGACCGGTGCTGAGGTCGAGCCAGCCTTGGGCTGCAGGGATCGCAATGTGGTTGTGTGTTTTTGACTCAATTTTCACACTGTCCATCACCACTTTTGGGATGGTGTGTGCCACCACGCGGTACAATGGCACTGGGCTGAGCACCAGCGTGTCAGGGCGCCCGTGGCGGTTCATTGTGTGAACAAAATGATTGTTTGAGGAAACCGGGCCCGCGGCATTGTGCTCATAAATGGAGATAGGCACATCGGTCTCAAGCGGCCGGTTGTTGTGGTCCAGCAGGTCGATTTGGGCCGTTGTGTTGTGCAGTGCTTGCGAAATCACAATGTCCAGCACACGTTCGAAGGTCTCCTTGTCAGAAGCGTCAAAATAATTGCCCACGCACCGAAACGTCTCCTTGTATTTCTGCTCAAGACCGATGCCAATAATAAAGGGCCGAACGATAATCCCCTGGCCCTGAAGCGCTCGTGAAACGGCACAAGGATCTTCGTCGCAGGCTTCAACTCCGTCGGTGATCAGAATAATGACGTTGCGCCCTGGGCCTGAAGTCAGAGCGAAATCGTCGGCCGCATGCAGCAGTGAACGCGCTATGGGCGTGGTGCCCTGGGCCCTGAGGCGCTCCAACTCCTTGCGAATAACCAAGTTCGTGCCCTTGCCGATTGGCACGAGAAGTTCGGTGTCGTCGCAATCCTGCATGCCTTGCACATGGCGCGTTTGGTGACCGTAGACGCGCAAGCCCAATTCCAAGCCGTCGATGCCGTACAAGCTGTCGAGCGAAGCCGACAACAACGCGGTGGCCACATCCCATTTGCGGTTGTGCCCCCAGTAGGCATTCATCGAGTTGGAAGCGTCGAAAACGAATAAGATTCGTGTCTTCTCTGCGTCATCTCCCGGTTTTTCAGCGGGGCCTGATTGAGCGATTAAAGGGCCTGAGGCGGTGCACAGCACGGCCAAGCTCAGCATCCAAATGCTTCGCAAATACTCCCTGCTCAACCGCTCCAGCATGTTCACTTTGTCTCAGTCTTGGATTCAGTAGTCGCCGACGGGCGATGGCAATTGGCTTAAGGCATCGGCGAGTTGCTCGTCGTTGGGCGCTATGCCATGCCATTTGTGGGTGCCTTCCATGAAGTCGATGCCGCGGCCCATGGCCGTGCGCATTAAGATGACAATCGGCTGCCCTTTGCCCGTCATCGTGCGGGCCTCCTTCAATACGCGGTCCAAGTCTTCGAGGTCGTGACCATCAACGGTCAGCACCGCCCACCCAAAGGCTGCCCATTTGGCCGGCAAATCGCCAAGCCCCATCACGTCATCGCAGGGGCCATCGATTTGCTGGCCGTTCCAGTCGACCGTAGCAATCAGGTTGTCAATTTTGTGTTGGGTGGCGTACAGGGCCGCCTCCCAGATTTGTCCCTCTTGCAATTCGCCATCACCATGCAAGGTGTATACGAGCCGGTCGTCGCCGTTGAGTTTCTTTGCTTGGGCTGCACCACAAGCTACACTCAGTCCTTGGCCCAAGGATCCTGACGCGACGCGGATGCCGGGCAGCCCTTCTTTTGTGGCGGGGTGCCCTTGCAGGCGCGTGCCGAGCATTCGAAAGGTGCCCAGCTCCTCGACGGGGAAGTACCCGCGACGCGAGAGCACGCTGTACCAAACGGGTGAAATGTGTCCGTTTGAAAGGAAGAAGAGGTCTTCGCCGGAACCGTCCATGGAAAAGTTGGCGGGGTCGAGCTCGAGTACGTCGAAGTACAACTTCACTAAGAAGTCCGTGCATCCCAGCGAACCGCCAGGGTGGCCAGAGCTTGCGCCATGAACCATGCGAACTATATCTCTGCGCACTTGGCTGCAGATTTCGGGGACCGTGTGGGTATTCGACATGGCGCGAAGGTAGTCTTGGGTCGAGCAGGATTGGCCTGATGGGAGGCGTTGTGAAAAACTCGCAGAAGCGATCCGGAACACCCGAATACACAACCGTCCTCACTCATCCTCGCCTATCTTTGCCCGAAATTCTGAAAATGGCCTTGAAATGCGGCATTGTTGGTCTACCCAACGTCGGAAAATCCACTTTATTCAATTGCCTTTCTGACGCAAAAGCACAGAGCGGCAATTTCCCATTTTGTACGATTGAGCCCAACCTCGGAGTGATTGCGGTCCCGGACGACCGTTTGACAGCCTTAGCGGAAATTGTCCAGCCTCAAAATGTGTTGCCCACCACGGTGGACATTGTAGATATTGCCGGGCTGGTGAAAGGAGCGAGCAAGGGCGACGGTTTGGGAAATCAATTCTTGTCGACCATCCGCGAGACGGATGCCATCCTGCACGTTTTGCGATGCTTTGACAATGACAACATCATCCATGTCGACGGTTCAGTGGACCCCGTTCGGGACAAGGAAGTCATCGACATCGAGCTTCAATTGAAGGATTTGGAGTCCGTTCAAGGGCGCCTTTCGAAAGTCAAACGGGCCGCTGGAATTGGCGATAAGGAAGCCAAGAAGCAGTGCGATTTGCTGTTGCGCATTGAGGAAACCCTCGAGGCGGGACGTTCGGTGCGGTCTATGGAGTTTGAGGAAGCTGAGTTGCCTTACCTCCACGAGTTGCAGATGATTACGGCCAAGCCTGTGATGTACGTCTGCAATGTGGATGAGGCGAGTGTCGTCAAGGGCAATGCTTACGTTGATAGTGTCCGAAACTTGGCCGACGCCGAAAATGCAGGGCTGCTTATCATCGGCGCGGGCATCGAGTCGGACATTGCCGAACTCGATGAGCCTGAGGAGCGCTTGATGTTCCTCGAGGAAATGGGCCTTCAGGAGGCGGGTGTGGCCAAGTTGATACGCGAGGCCTACAAGCTGCTCAAGCTTCAAACCTACTTCACTGCCGGCGTAAAAGAAGTACGCGCTTGGACCGTGAAAGAGGGGGCTACAGCCCCTGAGGCGGCTGGTGTAATCCACACGGATTTCGAGAAGGGCTTCATACGCGCCGAAGTCATGAAGTACAATGATTTCATTTCGTACGGTTCAGAGCAAGCGGTGAAGGAGGCGGGCAAGCTTTCGGTCGAGGGCAAAGCTTACGTCGTGGCTGACGGCGACATTATGCACTTCCTTTTCAATGTCTAGTACAAACATCAGTTGGGCCATCACAGCAGTGCTGCTGCTGACCATGGCCGCCACATATTTATACGAACAGCCAGAAGAAGCGGCTTCTTATGCGCTCTTACCCTCGGACCGCGACGCCATCGGCGACCTTATGGCTCAGCAGGAGTCCAGCTGGAACAGCGGTGATCTTGAGGCGTTTATGACGCCATATCTGCAGAGCGACAGTTTGCTGTTCGTCGGAAAGAGTGGCCCGACGTACGGTTGGGCGACCACATTGGCCAATTATCAGCGCGGATACCCTACACCAGAACATATGGGCAAGCTGCACTTTGATGTGCTGCAACTCGACCCGATCGGCCCCCAGCACGCCTTTATGCTCGGTGCTTGGCATTTGGCTCGGCGCGACTCCTTGGGCGACTTGCAAGGCTATTTTACGCTGATTTGGAAGCGCAATGAACGGTCGGTCGAGCATCCGAGCGCCCCGACGTGGTATATCATCGCAGACCACAGCAGTTGAGATGTTCTCTTGGATTTTGGTCATTACGCTGGTGCTCTCTTGGCAGGGCTTTAAGAACCAGACCCTGAAGCAGAAGATGCTGTTCTCGCCGTACCGCGTAAGCCATTACGGTGAGCTGTGGCGTTTGGTTTCTCACGCCTTTGTGCATGCGGACACGGCGCATTTGCTCATCAATATGTTTGTTCTGTACTCCTTTGCGCCTCTGCTCGAGAGCATCATGGGACAGCATCAGTTTTTGGCTCTTTATTTCGGCGGCATCCTCGCGGCGTCTGTGCCAGCCATGATCACCAAGAAAAACCGTCCGCAGTACGCCTCATTAGGCGCATCTGGCGCGGTGGCTGCCGTGATCTTTGCATTCATCGTGCGCTTCCCCGCCGAGCAACTCCTTTTGTTCTTCATCATCCCCATTCCTGCTTGGCTTGCAGGCGTCGGCTATCTGGCCTACGAGTATTACCAAACGGGCAAGCGCTCACGGATTGCTCATGATGCCCACCTGGGCGGGGCTATTTATGGAATGGCGTTCACAGCCTGGACTGTTCCGGGGTCGTTTCCTGCGTTTTTGACGGCAATTATGGGCGGCTGAGTGAACCCACTCATCCGGCACAGGGCACCAACAATTAGCTCAATGGATGAGGTACACGTCCTCGTCACTGCGGCACATGTAGTAGGCTTCGCGTGCATAGCGCTCCAAGTGACTGCGATCGGCTGCAATCAACTCCAGTTTTTCGTTCAACAAGGCGATTTCCAGTTCGTGATAAGCAATCTCGTTTTCCATAGCCTTTAATTCGCCTTGTGTTTTCACCATACGAAACACGTCCACGTCTGCGATGAAGAAGCACCAAACGGCAAACAACAGCCCTGCCAGACGATAGCGGTTTGAAAAGAAAGTCTTAATCTGGAGCAGTCTCGTCATTTCCATTGGTGCCTTTTTCTGCCTTTGCAGTTTTCGACTTCTTTGGGCTGGCTTTTTGTTTGACAACCTTGATGGTGAGGGCTTCTGACTTGCCGTTGTAGTCCCCTTCAATACTGTCGCCTTCGTCGATTTGGGCCGACACGATTTTCTCTGCAAGTGGGTCCTCCAAATATTTCTGTATGGCCCTGCGCAAGGGGCGTGCGCCGTACTTCTGGTCGTAGCCCTTCTCGACCAAAAAGTCCTTTGCCTTTTCAGTCAACTTGATGCCGAAACCGAGGGTTTCCACCCGTCCAAACAATTTGGCCAACTCCAAATCGATAATCTTGTGGATGTCATCGCGATCAAGTGCATTGAATACGATCACGTCGTCAATTCGGTTCAAGAATTCAGGCGCAAAAGCACGTTTGAGCGCATTTTCAATGACGCCTTTGCGGTCATCCCCAATGTTTGACTTCTTTGTTTCAGTTGAAAATCCAACCCCGGTTCCAAAGTCCTGCAACTGCCGCGCGCCGATGTTTGACGTCATGATGATGATGGTGTTCCGGAAGTCAATCTTCCGGCCCATGCTGTCGGTCAGTTGACCGTCATCCAAGGCCTGCAAAAGCAGGTTGAATACGTCGGGGTGCGCTTTCTCAATTTCGTCAAGTAGGATGATAGAGTAGGGTTTGCGCCGCACTTTCTCAGTCAGCTGGCCGCCTTCTTCGTAGCCCACGTAGCCCGGAGGGGCGCCCACCAAGCGCGACACGGCAAACTTCTCCATGTACTCGGACATGTCGATGCGAATCAGCGAGTCTTCAGAATCGAACAGGTTGCGGGCCAGTTCTTTGGCCAACTGTGTTTTTCCTACCCCCGTCGGGCCCAAGAAAATGAACGAACCCACCGGCTTGGTCGGATCCTTCAGTCCTGCGCGATTGCGCTTGATGGCACGCACCACCTTTCGCACCGCTTCGCTTTGACCGATCACACGTGTGCCCATGTCGGACTCCATCCGCGTGAGTTTTCCGCTTTCTTTTTCGGCAATGCGCTGCACGGGCACGCCGGTCATCATCGCGACCACTTCCTCGACGTGGTCTTCGGTCACTGTCACTCGATGTGTGCGGCTGTCCTCTTCCCATTTGGCCTTTGCTGCGGCCAACTCTTCCGACAATTTTCGTTCGTCATCTCGTAAGCGGGCCGCTTCCTCGTACTTCTGGCTGCGCACCACGAGGTTCTTCTCCACTTTGACGTCCTCGATTTTCTTCTCGATGTCAATGATTTCTGGTGGAACGTTGATGTTGCGCAAATGCACGCGCGACCCCACTTCATCCAAGGCGTCGATGGCCTTGTCTGGCAGATGCCGATCTGTGATGTAGCGCGACGTGAGCCGAACGCAGGCTGAGATTGCACCATCCGTGTATGTTACGCTGTGATGCTCTTCGTACTTGTCCTTGATGTTGTTCAGAATCTGGACCGTTTCGTCCAGGCTGGTCGGCTCGACAAGCACCTTCTGGAATCGCCGTTCCAAGGCTCCATCTTTCTCGATGTGTTGGCGGTACTCGTCCAAGGTGGTCGCTCCGATGCATTGGATTTCGCCTCGGGCAAGCGCCGGCTTGAACATATTGCTGGCATCCAGTGAACCGCTTGCTCCACCAGCTCCCACAATGGTGTGGATTTCGTCGATGAAAAGGATCACGCTCGGACTCTTCTCGAGCTCGTTCATCACCGCCTTCATGCGCTCTTCAAATTGGCCCCGGTATTTCGTCCCGGCCACAAGCGATGCGATGTCAAGGGTGACAATCCGCTTTCCGAAGAGCACACGCGAAACTTTCTTTTCGATAATCCGCAAAGCCAATCCTTCGGCGATTGCACTCTTACCAACCCCAGGCTCGCCAATCAAAATCGGGTTGTTCTTCTTTCTACGGGCCAGAATCTGGCTCACCCGCTCAATTTCTTTTTCTCGGCCGACGATTGGGTCGAGTTTCCCTTCTTCGGCCATGACCGTCAAATCGCGTCCGAAATTGTCGAGCACCGGCGTCTTGCTTTTGCTGTCCGCCTTGCCGCTGGTTCCACTGCTGCGTCCGCCGCCACCGCCAGAAGGCAGGACAGGGGAGTCCTCGTCCGACATATCGGGGAACTCCGCTCGGGGTGAAATGGCCTCTCCGCCCTCGCTCAAGATGCTTTCAAACTCCTGTTTGGCCTCTTCATAGTCCACGTTCAGGGTCAGCAGGGCTTTAGAAGCTTCATTTTCATCGTCTTTCAAAATGCAAAGCAGCAAGTGTTCTGTTCCGACAACCGGCGTTTTGAACACTTTCGCTTCAAGAAAGGAGACCTTCAAAATCTTCTCTGCGTTCTTGCGAATGGGTACGTTTCCGCTCTCATTGCGCGCAGGAAGATCTGCACCGAAACTGCCTTCAACCATCTTGCGAAGACGCGCCATATCTACGTTTAAGCCCTCTAGGATGCGCACAGCTGTGCCTTCGCCTTCGCGAATGATGCCCAAAAGGAGGTGTTCAACCTCAATGTAATTGTGGCCCAATCGTTTCGCTTCTTCGCGACTGAATCCTATTACGTCTTTGACGCGGGGTGAGAATTTTGCATCCATATGCTCGTAAAATTATTGTGTCCTCTTCATACCAAGCATGCATTGCCCAATGATTATTCACAAAGGGTCGTGTGCCTTGTTCAAAATACACAGAAATCCGTAGGAACGGGGTAAAAACCTTGAGGTATTTTCGTACGAACGTTCTGACGCGTAATCATAGACTATGGTAGAAGGAGAGAAGATCGTCCCGATTAGAATCGAGGATGAAATGAAGTCGGCGTACATCGATTATTCGATGTCCGTAATTGTGTCGCGTGCACTGCCTGACGTACGAGACGGTTTGAAGCCCGTGCATCGCCGTGTTTTGTACGGTATGCTGGACTTGGGTGTCCTGTCCAATCGGGCGCACAAGAAATCGGCCCGTATCGTTGGTGAGGTGCTGGGTAAATACCACCCGCACGGTGACTCGTCGGTGTACGACGCTATGGTGCGTATGGCTCAAAGTTGGTCTTTGCGCTACCCGATGGTGGACGGCCAGGGGAACTTTGGG
>JAQWTJ010000005.1 GCA_029242765.1 Flavobacteriales bacterium
GGGCTATGTAATCAACATCAAGGGCCTGCTCAAGCCCATTATGCCGGAAGGTGCTGTCGATCCTGAATCGACCAATTGAGCGTCGATGTCAGCGCTTCTTTCGGCGTTTCTTCTGTGAACCGCCTTTGAGCGCGCTCTTCTTCTTGTGAAAGGCGCCTTTAAAGTCGGGATCAGCCTTGCGCTTTTCACGGTCGATCGCCCGAGCCTGCAATTGACGTTCCCACTTTGGAGTAGGAGCCGCCTCGACTTCCGCAGGCATCAGCTTGATTTCGAGCGGCCTGCCTATCAGTTCATCAATGCGACCGATTGCCGCTTTTTCCGAACGATCAATAAAGGTGATTGCGACACCCTCTCGGCCCGCGCGTCCTGTACGGCCGATGCGATGCACGTAATCGTGCGGATCACGCGGCACCGTAAAGTTGAAAACAAGTTCGAGTTGGGGGATGTCAATGCCCCGCGAAGCCACGTCGGTGGCCACGAGGTAGCGCACCTTTTTGTCGCGAAAAAGCTCAAGTGATTGGATGCGCGTGTTCTGGCCCTTGTTTGCATGAAGCGTCCGGCAACGCCCCGGGTATCGTTCTTCAAGGAACTTCCCGATTTGCTCAGCCCGGTCCTTTTCACGCACAAAAATCATGGCCTGCTTGCCGTCGAGTTCGCCCCGGATCAGGTTTTCCAGCAAATTGAGCTTGGTGCCGAAATTATCTGCGCGATACCCATAGTGCTCCACCGATTCCACCGGGGTGCTTTCCGGACTGACTTCGATACGGGTGGGCCAGAGCAGAAACTCATGGGCCATTTCCTCCGTTTTTGGCGGATAGGTCGCCGAGAAGAGCAAGTTCTGTCGCTTGGTAGGCAGAATCTCTAAGAGCTTTCGAAGCTGAGGCATAAAGCCCAAGTCCATCATACGGTCCGCCTCATCAAGTACGAGGTGCTTGAGCTTTTTAACGTGCAAGGCTTCCCGGAGGTAGAGCTCACGAAAACGCCCCGGAGTGGCCACCACGATGTCACAACCTCGTTCAAGCGCCTTCATCTGACCGCGCGGCCCAACACCGCCGTACAGCGTTACAATTCTAAAGTCGGTCCTGTTCGCTGCACGCGTGGCCACTTCCCCCACTTGGATGGCCAACTCCTTGGACGGAACGAGGATAACACAGCGCGGCAAATCACCCTGGGCCTCTTGCAACTGAGAGAAAATGGGCAAAAGGTAGGCCAGTGTTTTTCCAGTCCCGGTTTGTGCGATGCCGATCACATCCTGGCCTGCTCGGACCGCAGGAATGGCCTTCGCCTGGATAGGAGTGGGCTCTGAAACCCCCATGTCCTCAAGAGCATCGAGGTATTGGCGTGTAATCTTGAGGTCCGCGAAAGTCATGGGCAAATGAACGATGAAATATGGTTCAGCTACGCCGATGCCATTCACTCATGGCAATGCTCCCGGCAATGGCAGCGTTGAGCGATTCAGCTCGCCCTCGGCCGGGGATGGAGCATAGTTCGGAACAGGCGGCCTTCACCTCAGGCGAAACGCCGTGGCTCTCGCCGCCCACAACGAGGATGCCTCGCGCTGCTGTGGAATCGGCATACATAGAATTGGCATGCATGTCAAAGCCTACGACGGGCACGCCTGCAGCATGCACCTGGCTTAAGTAGGCGGGCAATTCGACCTCCCAAACAGGCACTCTAAAACTCGACCCCATAGCCGCTTGCACCACTTTTGGGTGCACAGCATCAACCGTTTGAGGGCTGACCAAAATGCCTGCAAATCCGAACCACTCCGCGGAACGCATGAGCGCCCCCATATTCCCGGGATCCGAGAGGCCGTCAAGGGCCAAAAATCCCGGCATGCTCGATTGGCGCTCCAACATCAATTTCAATTCTGCAGGTTCGGGCGTTTCGGGCGGAGCATATCGCACAACAGCCAGCACGCCCGGTGCCGTTCGCATTGAACTCATGCGTTCTAAGGCTGCGGAAGCCACGACTTCTGCGCGCCACTCGGCCGGCACTTCTACATCAGAGCGCACAAAGCAATCGACGATGTCTGCACCGCTTGCGTAGGCTTCACCCACGACTTTGTGCCCCTCAACGGTGAACAAGCCCTGCGCTCGCCGTTCTTTGCGGTCCCTGAGCGCACGCACGCGCATGATTTCATTCCTGGTTGCCACGACCTTTGTTGCAGATGATTTTTCCCCTTCACGACATCAAGCCATGCGACTTCGCTTTGCCGTCGCGAGTTGGAGGAGCATTTGCGCGTGCAATTTGGTGCATTTTCCTGAGCAGTGGAGGGCTTGCGTTGGCGGATTGTCAAGGCCAATCCCACAGCGAATCCGAAGAGCTTTTATGGCGCAACCGTTTGGAGCTGGTCGGAGCTGAAACGGACCGGGAGTTGCATGAGAATCTTCACGGGGCTATGGTCCAGCCGGGGCGCTCATTCAAATTGCGCAACCGCATGCAGGTCATTGACACCTTGCAAACGCAGAAAACAGTGCGCCATATGGAGGCCCGACTGTCCGAACGCGGGTATTTCAATGCGCATGTGCAGACCATATGGTCGCGCAATGAAAAGAACAAGTCCACGCATGTAGAGCAGACATTTTTCGTTCGCACGGGCCCCCGCTGGCGCTGGAGCAGATTGGAATGCCTGAGCGATTCAGCGGGCTTTGAAGGTGCTGGCGTTCTAACTGAGCTCAACCTTGGTGTAGGCGACCATGTAGACCTTGAACGACTCGAGCACTTTCGCCAAACCTGGAGTGCCGCCCGCCAATCTGAAGGTTATCTCGGACTGCTGTCCGAACACGTCTCCTACGCAATTGACACGCTGGCCGGGATCCATCGTGCGAGCTTGCAACTGCTCATTCGCCCGGCCTTGGACGGCCCACACCGCCCCGCAGTAATTCGCGAAATTCAGCTCAACACGGAGGGCATCGACCCCGACGTGGCTTCGTCGATGTTACGCGTCGAGCTGGGCCAACCTCACAGCCCAAAGCTTGTCGAGCTCACCTACCGTCGCCTGACTCAACTCCCCGCAGCAGGTCGTGTGGACATCCAAGTCGAACAAATTTTAGGCCAACGCGACACTGCAGCCTCCTCAGTTGCCCCAAACACCCTTTTGGAACGCCCCGTGAAACTCACCTTTACAGTCCACCCGCGGCAGCGCTTCGAATGGGGCTATCGCACCGGACTGGTCAGCCAACAAGGCTTAGGTGCAGAGGGCGCAATCCGGTTTTCAGACCACAACTCCCGGGCTAAAAGTGAGCGACTTCAACTTGAACTGGAAGCCTCCGTTAACTCGATTCCGGCCCAAATCAACGAGGACGGCCAACAGCAGCAAAGCACCATCTTCAACGCATTTTCATACGGCCCGCACCTCAAGTGGCGAATGGACCGGCTCTTGCCATTCAAACCGGCGCGCTTTCCTCGAAGCAACGAACCGCTTTCGCAACTCGAATTGGCCTGGAGCCAAGAGCATCGCCCGGACTTCGACCGTCGGATTGCGCAGATGAGCCTCGTAGAACGATTCACTGAAAGTGAACATCGCAGGTCTAAAATTCAACTGCGTCCATTGGACTTGAGTTTTGCACGCATCGAATTGACACCTCAAGGCGAGGCCTTCTTGAATGGCATCTCGTCCCTGCTGGTGCGCAACGCCTATACATCACACGCCATTTTTGCATCGGGCGCATCCTGGTCACTGGCCCCCAATATGGGCGAGCAGGCCGAGTTGAATATCCGGTTGGGAGCAAGCAGTGGAGGCCACTTACTCAGCGCATTGATTGCGCCGGGCGACTCTGTGGCCTGGGTCGGCGGCGGCACGGGCGGATCTGGTGGCACGGATGAACTCGGCGCACAAGCCGTTCCAATTTCACGATTCGTAAAAATGCACTTCGAAGTGGTGGCCGGATGGATCCCCGCCTGGGCGACCTCGTCGAGAAGGACGACCGTGCAGGGCACATCGGCCCGCGGGGTCTCAGCCCATTTGAGACTGGTGGCTGCCGTGGGGCACAGCACCGCTCCAGGGCTGCCGATGCCATTGGAGCGCATGGAGCTTGCCGGCGGCCCGAACAGCATGCGCGGGTGGCTCGCCCAATCACTGGGCCCGGGCGGTTTTGACAAAAGCATATCCGGCGAGATCTATGCGCGGGGGGACATGCGGCTTGAGGCCAATGCCGAACTACGCATTCAACTGAACAAAAGCTGGTCGATTGCCGGGTTCACCGATGCTGGCAACGTATGGATGACCACGCCCGACGCTTTGCGTCCCAACGCTGACTTTCAATGGGACCGCTTCGCCAGTGAAATTGCCATCTCTGCGGGCGTGGGCCTGCGGTTCGACTTTGAGTACTTCATGGTGCGGATTGACGCGGGGCATCCCGTGCGTTATCCCGTGGCCGAAGGCGGATCCAACTGGCGATGGGGCGATGAAGGATGGTCAATCCACCCGGCAGTAGCCTTGCCTTTTTAAGCCATGCCGCACTACCTTCGCGCTTCAGATTCTTCACCAGAATTAACCTGAACATATCGCAACTCAAATCGAAATGGCTGAGGATAATAAGAATGAAGCCGCCGAAGGCGACATGGGCTGGTTCAAGCGAATCAAGTCGGGCATCACCACAAAGACCGCCGAAAAGAAGGAGATTCCAGAGGGCCAATGGTACCAATGCCCTTCATGCAAGACGGTGACTGCCTCGAAGGAGCACCGGGAGCAATTGTGGGTTTGCTCGCATTGTGAGCATCACGAGCGCATCAGCTCAACTGACTACTTCGACTTCTTGTTTGACGAAGGAAAGTTTCGCGAACAGCAAGCAAAGATGGTTTCTGGCGACCCGCTGGAATTCACGGACACAAAAAAGTACACCGACCGGCTGGAGGCTTCAAAAACAAAAACGGGGCTAAAAGACGCTCTGCGGACCGGCGTGGGGGAGATTGACGGCCGAACAGCGGTAATCTGCTGCATGGACTTCGGCTTCATCGGCGGCTCCATGGGTTCGGTTGTCGGCGAGAAAATTGCCAAAGGCATCGACATCGCTATCAAGAACAAACTGCCGTTCATCTGCATTACCAAAAGTGGCGGAGCGAGGATGATGGAGGCGGGGTTCTCCCTGATGCAGATGGCCAAAACAACGGCCAAACTCGCCTTGCTGGCCCGTGCGGGGCTGCCGTATATATGTGTGCTTACCGACCCAACAACCGGCGGCGTGACAGCCTCGTTTGCAATGCTCGGGGACATCCACCTTGCTGAGCCCAAGGCGTTGATTGCCTTTGCAGGACCACGCGTGGTGAAGGAAACCATAGGCAAGGATTTGCCGGCCGGATTTCAGCGCTCGGAATTCCTTAAGGAGCACGGTTTTGTCGACCGCATTGTGCAGCGAAAAGACCTGAAACAGGAGCTGGGTCGTTCAATACGCTTGTTGATGAATTGAGGCCATTTCACCTGCTGAACAAGTCAAGTGAACCGGCATTTTGACAACAACAGAGGAAGCACTACTTTTGCACCCTCGAACCGTTGGTTTGCATCACGAATATCTAAGGATTTCACACATGTACCTGGACTCAGCTAAAAAACAAGAATTCTTTGCCAAGCATGGCAAGAACGCCCAAGACACGGGCAGTACCGAAGGGCAAATTGCAATGTTCTCATTCCGCATCGCCCATTTGACGGACCATTTGAAGGGAAACAAGAAGGACTACAACACGCAGCGATCATTGATCCGCCTCGTCGGAAAGCGTCGCCGTTTGCTAGATTACCTCATAAAAAAAGACATCGCGCGTTACCGCTCGATTGTGAAGGAATTGGGACTACGTCGATAAGACGTAGCCTGAATAAGGATGTGTTTTCGCGTGAGTACTTCGCGAGGCACCGCCATTTTATTAGATCGCGTTTGGAGGAACGGCCTCCACGCACCCACCAAGTACTGTATGCTATAGGCAATGAATATTATCAACCAAACCATCGATTTAGGAGATGGTCGCCCCGTTCACATTGAGTCGGGCAAACTCGCTAAGCAGGCCCACGGTTCCGTGGTCGTGCGCCAAGGCGACACCATGCTACTCGCCACGGCGGTGAGCAATTTCGAGGCATCAGAAGGCGTAGACTTCTTGCCCCTCACGGTAGACTACCGAGAGAAATACGCGGCCGCCGGCCGTTTCCCAGGAGGGTTCTTCAAGCGTGAAGCACGCCCAAGCGACACTGAAGTGCTCACCATGCGTCTTGTGGACCGCGCGTTGCGCCCCACGTTCCCTTCGGATTACCACGCAGAAGTGCAGGTCATGATGCAAGTCATGTCTGTGGACGACGTAAACATGCCAGACTCACTCGCTTGTTTGGCTGCGGCTTCAGCACTCGCTGTGAGCGACATTCCATTTGACGGCCCCATCACCGAGGTGCGGGTTGCGCGCGTTGATGGCGAGTACGTGGTCAATCCCACGCACGAGCAACTCGCGTCTGCTGACATGGACATGATGATTGCAGGTTCTCTTGACAGCATCATCATGGTGGAAGGCGAGATGGACGAGGTGAGCGAGGACGATATGCTCCAAGCCATCGCTACTGCACACGTGGCCATCAAGAAGCAATGTGAAGCACAAGTGGAATTGACCAAATTGGCCGGAAAAGAGACCAAGCGGGAATACAGCCACGAGAATCACGACGCCGACTTCAAAAAGGAGGTGCTCGACGCGATGTACGACAAGTGCTACGAGATTGCATCACGAGGCGTAGGCAAGGAGGAGCGTTCTGCTGCTTTCCGCGAAGTGAAGCAAGCATTCGTTGCAGGCTTGGGCGACCGCGAAGTGGATTCGAACATGCTGCGCGACTACGTGAAGGCCGCTGAAAAGAAGGCTGTTCGCGACCTAATCTTGAACGAAGGCAAGCGCCTTGACGGCCGGAAGACGACCGACATTCGTGACATCTGGTGCGAGGTGGACTACTTGCCAGGGCCTCACGGCTCAGCGGTGTTCACGCGCGGTGAGACGCAAAGCTTGACAACGTTGACTTTAGGCACATCAGATGATCAGCAGATGATCGACGGTGCTTTCTCACAACGCCACGACAAGTTCTTGCTTCACTACAACTTCCCACCGTTCTGTACAGGTGAAGCCCGCTTTTTGCGTGGCACCAGCCGCCGCGAAATCGGTCACGGAAACTTGGCCCTGCGCGCCCTCAAAGGCATGCTACCAAGCGTAGAGGATTGCCCATACACCATTCGCTTGGTGAGTGAAGTCCTCGAATCAAACGGTTCTTCGTCTATGGCTACGGTATGCGCTGGCACATTGGCTTTGCTCGACGGCGGCGTGCGCATGAAGCGCCCCGTCTCAGGTATCGCGATGGGCATGATCGACGACGGTGCTGGCAAGTACGCCGTACTCAGTGATATTCTCGGCGACGAGGACCACTTGGGTGATATGGACTTCAAGGTGACCGGAACCGAAAAGGGCATCACGGCTTGCCAGATGGACATCAAGGTGAAAGGCCTTTCTCAAGAGCAACTTCGCGAAGCGTTGATGCAGGCGAAAGACGGCCGCGC
The DNA here is from genome assembly GCA_029242765.1 of Flavobacteriales bacterium. Lineage (GTDB taxonomy): Bacteria > Bacteroidota > Bacteroidia > Flavobacteriales_D > Sanyastnellaceae > UBA8752. The sequence continues at coordinate 7,515 of JAQWTJ010000005.1, forward strand.
ACACATCTTGGATGAAATGATGAAGACCAAATCTGAAGCCAGCGAGGACTACAAAGACCACGCACCACGGATTGTCACCATCGAGATTCCAACAGAGTCAATTGGTCCAGTCATCGGCCCAGGCGGAAAAATCATCAAGGAAATCCAAGAGTCAACTGGAGCGAACATCTCCATTGATGAGGTGGACGGCAAAGGCATCGTTGAGGTGTCTGCAACCGACAAGAAGATGATTGACGCCGCTTTGAACCGGATTAAAACGATTGCTTTCCCACCAACGGTTGAAATCGGCGAGGAATACGAAGGCGTGGTGAAAACCGTGATGCCTTACGGAGCATTCGTAGAGATTCTCCCCGGAATGGATGGACTCTTGCACATTTCGGAGCTCGAATGGCACCGCGTAGAGCAGGTGTCTGACGTGATTAAGGAAGGCGAGATGGTCAAGTTCAAAGTGACCGGCCGCGACCCCAAATCTGGCAAGTTGAAGTTGAGCCGGAAGGTTTTGCTCGAACGCCCAGAGGGATACGTTGAAGAAAAACCTCGTGGAGATCGCCGCGACCGAGGTGACCGCGGTGACCGTCGTGATCGCGGAGACCGTGGCGAGCGCCGTGAGCGCCGCCACAACGACTGACACGAAGAAAAAGTCCCGCCACGCGAGAATTGTATCCCGCGTGGCGGCAACTTTTTCACTCACCTTCCGTCTACTATAGTTAGACACAACCACAACGCCCATGAGACAGCTTAAGATTACAAAACAGGTCACCAACCGGGAGACCGCCTCACTAGACAAGTACTTGCAGGAAATCGGCCGCGTCGATTTGATTACTGCAGAGGAGGAAGTAGAACTGGCCCGTCGAATCAAGCAAGGCGATCAAGTCGCGCTTGAAAAAATGACAAAGGCCAACCTGCGTTTTGTAGTCTCTGTTTCAAAACAATACCAAAACCAAGGCTTGTCCTTGCCCGATTTGATCAACGAGGGAAACCTCGGACTGATTAAGGCTGCGCAGCGTTTCGATGAGACCCGCGGTTTTAAGTTCATTTCGTACGCCGTTTGGTGGATTCGTCAGAGCATCTTGCAGGCCCTGGCCGAGCAAAGCCGTATTGTTCGTTTGCCCCTGAACAAAATCGGTTCAATCAATAAGATCAACAAGGCGTTTGCACGCCTTGAGCAGGAGTACGAACGCCCTCCAACACCATCTGAGCTGGCTGAAGTTTTGGATATGACGCTGGACGAGGTGAAGCAGAGCTTGAAAAATGCCGGGCGACATGTTTCTATGGATGCTCCTTTGAAAGAAGGCGATGATTCGGCGAGCAACATGTACGACGTGATGCGCACGGATGATTCACCTGCGCCTGACAAGAGCTTAATTACCGAGTCACTTCGCAAAGAAATTGAACGCTCGCTTCAGACTTTGACTTCTCGTGAAGGCGATGTGATTCGCTTGTACTTCGGCCTCAACGGGGAACACCCATTGACGCTTGAGGAAATTGGAGAGACCTTCGATTTGACGCGCGAACGTGTTCGTCAAATCAAGGAAAAGGCCATCCGCCGTTTGAAGCACACCAGCCGCAGCAAGATCCTCAAGTCTTACTTGGGCTGACTCTGGACTGCCAACCCTTCCCACAACCATAGGCTCGCTGCCGTTTTAAAAGGGCTCCATAACAGGGCCCTTTTTTCATAACTGCTCAGCGGCCCATCCACTGCCAGTCCCAGATGCCGTTCCATCGAACGCCTCAAACCTAAATCGTGGGCGGTGAAAACATCAGGGCGTCCGAATTGTGAGATCAGCAACATCTGGACAGTCCAGCGCCCGACGCCCACCACCTGTGTCCAGCGCTCAATCACTACTTCATCGTCCAAGCCCTCAACTTCACCAAATGCTTCGCCGTGCTCGACAAAGTGGCGGGCCAGGTCCACAACATAACGGTGCTTCTGGCCGCTAACCCCCAGAGCCCGGTGCTCTTCTGCTGATGTCAGCACAACCTGTGCCGGGTCCAAGTCCAACGCGTGATAGCGTTCGAAGCGCCCCCAGATTGTGGCAGCAGCCTTGACACTCAATTGCTGCCCGATGATGGCCCTGCACAAGGCAGGGAAGGGCGGGCGCAAGGCCATGTTTTTCGGGTCAGGGAGCTGTTCCACTAAGGCTGAAAACTCGGGGTCATGGGATTGAAAATAAGCGCGGGCCTTCTGCCAATAATCCGAGGAATGCATGGCCTGAAGATACGCTCGGGCTGCTTTGGGCGTTAGTTTCGCGCCATGCACAGTTCGCGTTTGATTTTCTTGGCTTGCTTGACAAGTCTGCTCGCCTTGCTTTCTGTGATGACCAGCTCTTGTGGAAAGGACCCCATCTTACTCGACCCCAGCGTTCGCGTTGATTTCAGCGCTGACACCATCTGGTTTGACACCGTATTCACCACCATCGGAAGCGCAACGCAGGCCATTCGATTGGTGAACAACAACCCCGGGCGAATCCTCATTGAAAGTGTGCGACTTGAAAGGGGGGAGGACTCTCAGTTTCGCATCAATGTCGACGGCATTCCCGGCCCGCGCATCGACAACTTAGAAATTGCCGAGGGGGACAGCGTCTGGCTATTTGCTGAGGTGACGGTCAACCCGCAAGACCAGAGCACCCCTTTCATTTTAGAAGAGCAAATCATGCTCACTGTGAACGGATTCAATCAATACGTCGAACTTATTGCATGGGGGCAGGATGCCATATTTCACGGCGGACCGGGTCAAATTCATACCCTGCCCTGCGATGCACAGTGGTCTGCTGAAAAGCCTCACGTCATCTACGGCGTGGTGGGCGTGGGGGAAGGCTGCTCACTCACAATTTACCCCGATGTGCAAGTCCGAATTCACTCTGGCGGCGGGATATTTATCGATCGAGGCTATTTGAACGTGCAAGGGGAGTTGGGACATGAAATTGTCTTTGAGGGCGACCGCCTCGAGCCAGGATATGCTAACAACCCCGGCCAATGGGGCATCCAAGTGGACACGCTCATTGAAACCGAAATTGGGCTGACACAGGCTTCCATCCTCGGCGGCGGCATCTGGTTGTACGGTTCGCCCGGGAGCATCATTTCACGGGCGATTTTGCGAAATGGCAGTATTGGGATCCAAGTGGACACTACAGGCAGCACCACCACGCCTGCGCTGACAATTGAAAACACGGTCATCCACAACATGTCTGGGATTGGGCTGCTGGCCCAGGGCGCCTCGGTGAGCGGGACGAACAATTTATTTTACGACTGCGCCCAGGCTTGCGCAGCCTTCACATTGGGAGGGCGTTACCGCTTCACCCACAGCACCTTTGCAAATTATTGGGCTGAGGGCAGTCGAAGCGCTCCATCGGTGTACATCAACGACCATTATGAGGACTTCGAAGGCCAATTGCAAATCAGGCCCTTGGTCGAAAGCCAATTCCTGAACTGCCTGATGTGGGGAAACAATGCCACGCTCGATGGATTCGACGAATTGATTGTGGATCTTGAGGGCGATGAAAACGCCTTACTCATCCGCAATTGTGCGGTGGATATGGACCAAGCCGATGGCAGCCTGTGGCTCGAGAACACGAGCGTCGATGTCGCGCCGCCCTTCGTTTCTACGCTTGCTCGGGACTTCCACATTTCCTCGAACAGCTCCATTTGGAACGGCGGTGGCGTTCCCGCCGACATGCCACTTCTGCCTTGGGATCTCGACGGAAACGCCCGCATTGTGGGTAGCGCCCCAGATATGGGCTGTTACGAACGCCAATAAAAATTCCAGCCCTGGCGGGCTGTTCAACACTACGCAATGAGTCGCAATGTATTGGAGGCGCTCATGCAATTGTTTGCGCTGCTGACACTAAAGGAGGAGGGAGCGCAGCCCGCACGCGAGGTGGTTGCTGCATTTTTAGGTCGACGCATCGGCGTGTCACGTACGCGGGAGTGGATCGACCGCTTCGAGCATCATTTGAAGGCTTTTGAGTCGAGAAAAGGAGCGGCGGCGAAGGGTGTCGATGCTGAAGCAGGCGGAATGAAGCGGACGGCTTTGCGCTCGACCAAGGTGCTGCGGGCCTGCGCCGAGTTGAACCGCGACTTGCAAGTGGCCGATAAGGCGCTCGTGTTCTTACGCGTGGTCGAGTTTGAAAAGGCGCTACTCAAGGAGAGCGGGCTGGACACCGTTGAACTCGACGAGATCAGCATGGAATTTGTGGTCACGGTGGCCGACTCGTTCGGCATTTCGAAGTCCGAGCGGGATTGTTATCTAGGCTTGGTGCTTCGCCCTGCAGACTGGTCGGAATACACGGCACAATTCGACGAGGCTTTCGCCATCACCCCCGACGTGAATTTCCCTGGGATTCACCGGAACAATTGGCCGGAGAATACGGCGTGCTTTCTACACCCGACCTCACAAATCGTATTCGTTCGAGCCGCTGAGCACACCGACATTGAACTGAACGGCGAGCTGCTTACCGACGGGCGTGTGATGCCGTTTGCGCCCGGAAGTGTGCTGCGCCACCCTTCGTGCACGCCCGTTTTTTTCGGGGACATTCGGCGCCACTTTCTCGAAGAAGAGGAAACGCTGCATGTCGAGTTGAAAGTGGAAGATGTGAGCCACTGGTTCAACTACCCGAATGATCAGGCCTTGCATCCAATGAATTGCTCAGCCCTCAGCGGGCAGCTTGTGGGGGTGATGGGGGCCAGCGGTTCGGGCAAGTCCACCTTGCTGGGGCTGTTGAGTGGCCGGTCGGCGCCAACGGCAGGCAGGGTTTCAATCAACGGGCTGGACGTTCAACATTCGCAGGCCTTGAACATGATTGGGCTGGTGCCTCAGGCCGACATGCTGCTCGAGGAGCTGTCTGTGCGCGAGAACTTGCTGTACACTGGGCGTTTGGTGCTCGACCTGCCTCTCGAGGTGATTGAGGGGCGGACCGACGACTTGTTGCGGAGGCTTGGGCTATGGGGAATTCGTGAATTGGCCGTAGGTCATGCGCTGCACAAAACTATTTCTGGTGGCCAGCGCAAGAGGCTCAACATTGCCTTGGAGTTGATGCGCAATCCACGCGTGCTATTCGTGGATGAACCGACCAGCGGGCTTTCGTCCAAGGATTCCGAACAATTGATGGAGCTGCTCAAGGGCCTGACCTTCCAGGGCACATTGGTGGTCGCGGTGATCCACCAGCCGTCGGCTGCCATCTTCAGGCTGTTCGACCAATTGTGGGTGCTGGATCACGGCGGGTATCCCATTTACACGGGGGTTCCTCTGGATGCTTTGACTCATTTTCGAAGGTTGGTCAATCATTTCAACGCGCAGCATCCGGCGTGTTCAGCATGCGGCAATCTGACACCGGAGCAAATCTTCGATATTGTGGAAACGCCGGTGCTGGATCAGCGCGGACGACCGACCAACCGGCGGCGGATTACGCCCGTGGAGTGGAACGACTTCTACAATGTATTGGTGAACCCCTTGGTGGGCGGAATGCCCGCTTCGCCCGAAGTTTCGCCCGAAAATGCGCCCAAAGACGCGAGCGGGACTCTGGCCGGTGGGGAAGGCGTGCCTTCGCGAACGAAACAGCTCAGGACACAATTCGCCAGAGATGTTTCGCGGAAGCTGAAAAATCGACAGTATTTATGGATCAATGCCCTGGTCGCGCCGCTTCTCGCCGGCCCCTTGGCCTGGCTATTGCGCTACCATTCAGCTGCAGAAGCGTACACGTTTGGAGGGTCGGACAATTTGCCGCACTTCCTTTTCGTCTCGACGATTGTTGCAATTTTCCTCGGGCTCACTGTCAGCGGAGAAGAGCTCTTTCGCGACCGCTTGATGCGCGACCGTGAAGGACACTTAGGGGTGAGTTACGGCGCCTACCTTTCCGCAAAATGTGGGGTCTTGTTCATTGTGTCGGCCCTGCAAACACTAGCCTTCGCACTGATTGGAAGTTGGATTTTAGAAATGCCCCAATTCGTCCTTTCGTATTGGATCGTCCTCTTTACAACAGCATGTTTGGCAAATTTAGTGGGGCTGATCTTCTCGAGCCTGTTCAACAGCGTGCGCGTGATTTACATCGCCATTCCGCTGTTCATCATCCCTCAATTGATGCTCGGGGGTACGATCGTTCACTTTGGAAAGTTGAACCCCACGCTGGCCTCTTGGCGCACGCCATCTTGGGTAGGGAGCGGCATGATTTCGCGCTGGTCCTTTGAGGCCTTGGCCACAGAGCTCGCTGCGAACAACGCCTTTGATCGCGCAGTCTTCAACTGGGATGTTCAAATTGCCGAGGCTGAATTCTACCGTGACCGGTGGGTGCCTGAAATGCGCAATCAAATAGAACAAGCACAAATCGAGCAAAACCAAGGCATCGTGGGGGAGGCCACTCGTTGCGTTTCCACGGAATTCAACAGGCTTGAAAAAAGAACGCAACGCAGCGCTGAAGTGGATGCGAGCGACGGCCTGGACGCCGATGAGGCCGGTCTACTTCTAGAGCTTCTCAATTCGACGCTTAATCTGGAGCGCCGGGGTTGGCTCCAGGCGAAGAAAAGCAGAGATACCGCTTTGAAAGCATTGGGATTGGATGATGTGCAGCGTACAGCCCATTTGTCGTCTACGCATCACAATGAGGAATTGGAGCGCTGGGTCACCGGAACGCAAAGCTTGTCAGCAGGCTGGATACAGGAGGGGCATCGGATCGTCAACACGCGTGACGCACTTTATCAAGTCGGGCACTGGCCTGGAGCCGACCGTCCATTTTACGCCGCCAAGAAAACCGTTCTGGGGGTTTCAATCTCGACCTTTTGGTACAACATAGCGGTGTTATGGACCGTGGCATTGGCCCTGTTCATCACACTGAGAATGCGACTGTTCAACCAGATCAAGCGCTGGGCTCCACTTCGATAAAGCGAAACGGGACCTCTACGATGTGGTCGTAATCCTCTCCGGCTTCGAGCATGTCCTCGTCGTCGGAGTCGTAATGCCAGTGGATTTCAACGGTACTCAATTTCTCGAAGCGCTTGAACAAGTCCAGCAGGCTTTTGCTTGAGCTCGTATTGAAGTATTCAAGTTGGACGAACACGCGCAAAGGGTCAGCCCCAGAGGCGGCTACCACGCCGTCAACCCAGTCAATGACCGGTCGATAAAATTCTATAGAGTTCTCCGGAATGGAACGTCCAGCAATAATCAAGCGCCCGGTGCTGGCATCAAATTTAATTTCGGGCGTTTTGCGTGTGCGCTCAATGGAGAAGTTCATGTCCGACATGCGGCAAATATCAGCCCTGTGAGGCCACGTCCACAATTAGCTCAAGAACTTTTCCCCCAGTAGAATCCAATAGTGTTATTTCGAGCGGCCTCACAGCCACAGTTTGCAATGTCAACAAACCGAGTCCAGCGCCACCTCGATCTCCGAATTCGCCCTGTTCCAGTTGCTTACGGAGAGCTGCACGCGTTTCCATCGCGTCGTATTTCTCGAGATTTTCAAGCCGATTCACCAAGGTCTCCACCCGGTCATGTCCCACAATATTTTGCGTCACAAAACGAAAAACAGGCGTTGCACAAACCGTGTGGCCACCCACCCAAATGGAAACAGGTTGGGACACATCACCGTGTTTGAATACATTCTGTAAAGCTTCTACAAAGGCACGGAAAGGCCGGCGGTCCTCCGTGCGTTGCACGATGACCTCTTCGACCCGATCAAGCAACATCTCATAGGCTTCTTGGGTCAACAGGCCTTTGTATTGGATTAAACAAACGGAAGGTGGAACTGAGTCACCAGTGCTGGTGTCAAGCTCAAAATGTACGGAGTTGCTCATAACGGACAGGTTCGCTGCCCATACGCAGATATGTACATAAAAGTTCCAATACTAATTTTACTGCATGCAAGACTCTAGCAACGAAAGCGAAAATGATTGGTTTGTCAGCTGGTTTGATGACCCCCATTACCATCGCTTGTATGCACACCGCTCTCAAGAAGAAGCCGACGCGCTGATTGCCAATTTGCACAATCGGCTGGCTTGGACTCCTGGACGAATCATCGATATGGGCTGCGGCAAAGGGCGGCATGCGGCGGCGGCAGCCAAGGTGGGGACAAGCGGGGAGGGCGGCCACCAAGTGCTGGGCGTGGACTTGAGCCCCGCCAGCATCGAAGCCGCGCGCAAGAATTTCAGCTCCGTTCCCCGCTTGCAATTTATGGAGGGCGACATGCGCAACTTTTCTTTGGAGCAGGCCGGGGACGTTGCTCCGTTTGATATTGCGCTGAGCTTATTCACGAGTTTCGGGTACTTCGACGATGCGAAGGACAATGCGCGCGTGATTGCTAATTTCCATCGCCTGCTCGCCCCCAGCGGCATCCTCGTTCTGGACTTCCTCAACACCACTCTAGCAAAAGCACATATGATCACTCAAGAGAGGATTCAACGGGAAGACATCACATTTGAAGTGAAGCGTTGGTTTTCCGCTGAGCCAAGACCAGGTCATTTCTACAAGCAGATCAAGTGGGAGGGGGGCGAACAGACTGAGCGAGTGCAGGCCCTCGGCTTTGACGATTTGACAGGGCTACTTAAAGACGGAGGTTTCGAGATCCTCCATACCTTCGGCGACTACAAATTGAGCCCCTATGCCGCGGATGTCAGTCCGCGATGCCTCCTTGTTTCTAAGCGCCTATGACCTCGATTTACGCCGCCCTCATTCTTTTTGCCACCACCGTTGTAGGGGCTGCTTTAGCTGAAAAATTGAGCGCTCAACTGGACCGGCGACTGCCCGATTTGCTGGCCTTTGGCGGAGCCTTCCTCCTGGGGCTATGCTTCTTGCACATCTTACCTGAAGCATACGCCTTAACGAACAATGCAGGCTACTATGTGCTGGGCGGTTTCCTCTTGCAAATGGTCCTGGAGTGGGCTTCACAAGGGGTGGAGCACGGGCACGTGCACGGCAACCGATTCAGCGCATTGGCCTTCTTTAGCTTGTGCCTGCATGCGCTCATCGAATCGATTCCGCTGGGCATTGACCGCGTGGGCATGATGGCCTGGTTATCGGAAAATGCAACGGCGGGTTTCAGCCATGCTGGGCACAGCCATCGTCCGCTACTTTTCGGACTGGTGCTGCACAAGCTCCCTGTGGCTGTGGCTCTGATGGCCCTGCTTAGAGCCTCAGGTGCTGGAGCTGGGCGACGTTGGTCCTGGGTGCTGGTCTTTGGAGCTATGCCAGCTGTTGGAATCCTCGTTGCAAAGATTTACCCTTTTCACGCGGCTTGGTCCGGCGCAATGGGCGGACTGCTTGTGGGCATCTTGCTGCACATCGCCACCACAGTGCTATTTGAAGCCTCTGACGGCCACCATTTCAATTGGCGCAAAGCGAGCGTGGTCATCTTGGGACTGGGGTTGGCAGGGGTGACATTGTTGTAGCACTGCTACATCACAACGAAACCTTGGAGAGACGGCGTGCGTATGAGCAGCACAAACACTCTTACCGTGAAACGATTCCGCATCCTCATTACAATCAAGAAGTTCGAGCGCATCGAAATGCACGACGACCTCTACGGTATTGTTGCATTTGAGCACTGCCTCAATTGAGGCTCAAGTGAAGATCTCTGAGGCCAATTTTTGAGCTTCGGACCACGCCTCTGCATTGAACTTCCGTTGGGGCTCGTGCTCTGAAGTAAAGTCAAGCAAGGCTTCGGTTGCCAAATTGCCCACCAAATCATTTTGGGCCATCGGACAACCTCCATATCCACCCAATGCGCCGTCGATGTGACGGCAACCTCCGCTGTAGAGCGCCTCCAAAACGGGGCGCTCTTTTCCTTTCACCACGTGCATGTGGCCACCGATCTCCACCGCAGGAAATGACGGAACGAGCAGTTTGAATGCGCGTTCGATCTGTTCTGGGGTCCCCACGGCCACCGTGTCACTCAAGGCCACCCGAGTCACACCCAAGCTCCCGTAGAGTCTCTCAACCGCCTTGCACAGCAAGTCCTCATGCCATGTCTCGCCGTACGGATTTCCGAAGCCCATGCTCAAATACACCGTCAACCCTCGATCAGCACGGGCCGTGAGCTCCACCATACCCTCAATGCGGAGCAAGCCCTCATCAATTGATGCGCCGGTGTTGCGCTGTTGGAATGTCTCGGAGATTGAAAACGGAAAACCAATCCGATCGATGGACGGAAACTGAAGTGCTTCTTGAGCACCGCGCAAATTCGCAACGATCGCCAACAGTTCCGTTGAGGACTCATCAAGCCGCTCCACCACCTTGGAGGTGTCCGCCATCTGAGGCATGGCGCGGGGCGACACGAAACTCCCGAAGTCCAGCACGTCAAAGCCCACTTTAAGAAGAGCGTTGAGATAGTCCACCTTGGTCGAAGTGTCGATATGACCGGCCAGCCCCTGCATCGCATCACGAGGACACTCAGTTAGAAACAAAGGGGATTGGACGGTCGAGTCAGGCATCCCGACAAAAGTACCGAGGAAGAAATTGGCATGCAGGTGAAACTTCTGAGAAATCACTCACGTAGAGGAACTGACAACTGCACAGCTATGGATATCCGTACATTCAACCGCCTCCCGCTCGACGAGAAGACCAATTATATGTGGGACCACGGGGATTGCCTCGCCCAACGCCTCGTTGAAGACCGCTACATCCTGTGCATCTTCGAGATGAACGGTTTCTTTGTGGAAGCGATCTATTCCAAGCAGAACAACCGGGTCAACGCCATCCTCCCCGTCACCGGCATGGATGCGTGGAACGCCTATGTGGACCGCGTGGTGCGCTTCGTTCTTGAAGACAACTAATTCAGTAGATAAGGCCTTAAAGCGGCCTCAAGGCGGATCAGCCTCAATGACCGCCCAATTATCATTCGCGTCCCGCGCCCAGATGGTCGACCGGCCAATATGGAGCGGGCCGTTTGCTATTCGGACATTTTTCTCCCAATCTGCAGACCGGCTTTCATACGATCTCATAGCCCACTTGATTGCCACCGAATCGGTCGACCACCAGCACATCACGCCGGCCGCGCTCTCGCTCCATACTGGGCGCCTCACATCGTGCTCAATGCGCACAAACGCCCGAGCCTTGGAGCGGTCTCTGTCGGTAGAAATGCCCCAAGAAAGCCCCGCTGCCAGACAGGTGATTCGAGCACTTTTTGTGCGCAGCACGTAAAGCAGCAAAGCAACGCTCGCCCAAAGCAAGGCCATCGATGTAGCACTGGGCGGGGGCATATGGAGCGGCGGTGCACTCCAGGCCGTCCATTTCGCTGCAGCAAGGCCCCAATCCGCCCAGTGCAAGACCCCGGTGAATAGCAACTCACCCGCCTTGGGCCATACCGCTCCAAGAGTCAAAGAGGCCATGGAGCCCAGCACCGTCAGCATGACCCACGGAGCGGCCAGGAGGTTTGCCGGTAAAAAGGCAATGGGAAGCGTGTAGAAAACGGGCAGAATAATGGGGGCTGTAGCCCACTGGGCCACAACGGGGATTGCAAGCATGCGTCGGAGTCGATTGAGGCCGGATTTGGTGATAGGGGCGGTTGGAGAGCGCTCGACCAAAAGCAGAATTGCGGCGGTTGCGATGAACGAACATTGCGTGCCCAAGTCGTGAACTGCCGTAGGGTTGATCAAAAGAAGAACCCATCCGCCCGCCCCCAACAAAGCCATACCCACCGGCACCCGTCCCAAGGCAATGCCCGCTCCGGCCAGACTGCCCATCAGCCCAGCGCGAACGGCTGAATTGGGCGCTCCACAAGCCATGATATAGGCCCAACACGCAGCGGCCGCCAGCAACCACGCCGTGGTCTTGCGGTGCCTAACCGGCAGCAAGCGCGTGGCCAGCCACAGCACAATGCCACCGAACAGACCGACATGGAAGCCCGAAACGGCGAGCAAATGGGACAGGCCGATGTCCGAAAAGTCCCTGCGCGTGGTGGGCGACAAATCCCGCTTGTCACCGGTCAACAGACCCAGAACCAGTCCGCGCGATGCGAGCGTACCGCCGGATGAAGCCAACACATCACGGATATGTCGCACCGCAAAGGCGTTCCAAGCTGCGGCATTGGAAACGGGCTTCGGGCGGTCACCAAGTGGATGGGCAGAACGAACCGTGCACCGGCCGGCATAGGCCTTGGGGCGGTACACCTTTTTCTCGTTAAAGCTCCACGGATGGGCGGCGGCCTTGAAGGGACGCCAGTTCAAGGAAGCGAGATGGATGCGGCCGGGTTGAAGTGAATCAGTGGAGCGCATAGGACCTGTGCCCGTGGGGGTGCGGCCGATAAAGGTGTAGCCCTTGCTCGAAGGTTTGGGCGGTGAAATGACGGTGAGCAGCTGGCATGAGGAGTAGGGGGCCGCAATGGGCGGTACGGTAAAGTGGCGTGCTGCGGAGCCCAGCAGGGCACAGGCCATCAGTAGTGCACCTGCTGCAAGGCAACGAAGATTTCGCGCGCGAAAGACGGCCAGCAGAGCCCCGAGCGCTGCGAGTCCCAAGACCAACAAGGCGGCCGATGAACTGTGGCACCCGGCGGCCAAGGCAAAGGCCGAAGCGGCGAGGTAGATCGAGCTGCGCGTGATGGGGGTTGGACCGGGGTTGAGCACCGCTGCAAAGTGCGGATCGGTTGGCCCGAACGGAAGGGCAGAGGGTCGCGCATTTGCAGGCGATGGCGCTTGCTTTGCAGGCGGAGGCAATCAGGTGCCCATCCCTAGAAACAATCAGCTGAATCGGTCGGCAGGGAGCTCAGAGAAGTGCTGGGTCTTCCGAGCGAAGTGGGCCCAGACAATACTGCCAGCGAAGCGGCCCACAGGAACAGGTTCTCCCGCTGCTCGCCATGCTCGACGCTCCCGCCGGCGCTTGGAGATCATCGCAGGCAGATGAATAAAGAAAGCGATGTGGGCTCTCCAAACGGAAAAGAAGAAGGAGAGCTTGGCCTCAGTGAGAAATTTAGTGGCGGCTACACCGTCGAGGATCATACGGAAGAATAAGCGTGGAAGAATAGGGGAGCGCTCGTTTTTGAGAAGCAAAAACAAGTTGTTGCGAAAGTTGAGATAGGTCTTGCGCGAGCTGAGTTTATTGAGCGTGCCGCCACCCAAATGAAAGACATGAGCAGAGGCCGTGGAGCCGATCTTGTAACCGCGGTTCTGGAGGCGCCAGCACAGGTCAATTTCCTCCATATGGGCAAAAAAGCCTTCGTCCAACCCCTGCACTTCCAGCCAAGCCGCAGTTTCAACAACAAGGGCGGCTCCCGAAGCCCAGAAAACTTGGCGGTCCTGTCCGTATTGGCCCGCGTCGGATTCGTAAGTGTCAAAGAGACGGCCTGCGCAGAAAACAAAACCGTTGCGGTCGATGTAGCCGCCGGCAGCTCCAGCATATTCAAAATGGTCTCGGCGGTCGTACGAACGTATGGTGGGCGCGGCGGCCGACCAGCCGTGAGCCTTCATCGCGCCAATTACAGCGTCCAGCCATCCTGCCGTCACCTCCACATCCGAGTTCAAAAGCACCGTCCACTGCGCTTGGATTTTCTCAAACAACTGGGCCAGGCCCCTATTGTATCCGCCTGCAAAACCGAAGTTTTCACTGTTGCAGACAATCTTGACCTCGGGGTACTGGGATCGAACAAAGTCCAACGAATCATCGGTCGAACCGTTGTCAATCAGTACGACACAATCCTCGGCATTGCAGTGCTCTACCACCGAAGGCAAGAAGGACCTTAAGTGGTCAATACCGTTCCAATTGAGAACGGCGATTGCTGCGCGAAATGTGGTCTGTGAAGCGGGCACGTTCAACCGATTTATTTAGGGTTGTAGAACAATTCTTCGGGCTCCTCCCGCGAAAACGAATCCTTTGGATCCAGCCCATTGAGCATCGTTTGGTGCACAGAATGAGGAATTTCCCGCGTCCTCAAAATATCGAGCCAATCGTGGTTCTGCACAAAGCCTAGCATGTCTGAATGCAGCAATTCAAAGCACGCTGAGACGGCCATCGGTGAGTAGAAGAGGAATCGCTTGTCATTGAATTGACCTGCTTTGTAATAATGCCAAATTTCATACGGGTAGTACTTCGTGCCGTGGTGGCGCTTGACAATGGTGTTGGGACGGCCGTAGTTCAACAAGATTGCCCCTTGGTCGGTGAGATGGCCTGGGCGATTGCGACAATCCTTGTACTCCAAATCAATAATGGCCACCTCGCGCTTGTAATCCAGCCAAGCCACCTCGGGGTGTTCGGCATTGCGTCGCCTCCAAAACGCATCCATAAACCCTTGCATCTCAGCCAAAGATGCGTCTATCAATGTGAAGTCCAATGTGCGTTGCTCATTCACCCCGGCGACGGGGTGGAGGGTCAGCAAGTCTGCCCACAGGCTGTCGCGGCTGGTGTACCTGAGGACGAATCCTGCCAATTGGTCTCTGACTTGAGCATACTCCACTTGCCGGTGACCGACCAGCTCAAAGGCCATACTACGCGAAACCAAAGGCTCTCCTTGACGCGTCCGAATGTCCACCACCAAGTCGTACACGCCAGCATCTTGAGGCAGTTCCATCATCTCAAAGACGGGCACCACTTCAGCCGCCTCGCACTTGAAATATCGCTGCATCTGCGGCTCGCCTGCGGCCACGTCCGTGTCTGCGGCCCGAAACCAAGCGGACACCAGAAACTCCTCGCCCGAACCGAAAACCTCGCCGCTTCCATACAGCTCCGCATAAAAAGGAAGCCGCTCTGCCTCCATTCCCACTGTCGATCGCACCAAAGGCAACAGCTCCCGACCGCCTCGCGTGAATGCTGTGGGAGTATCTGCCGCTGTTGCAAAGGCCTGCACCCAAAACAATTCGCTCACATCCAGGCCGGACCGCACCTCCACCTGCACGGGCGCATCAAAACGCATTTCGCCAGCATCTTCAGTCCCCGTCGCAGCCAAATCACGCCCCAACCACTCCAATGCGTATTCCCCCGGCTCAAGCACCAGTCGCACCACATCAATGAAGTCTGACGACTCGGCCAAGCGCTCAGTGCGCGCAATTGACTTCCTGAAATCCACCATTTCACCTTTCGCATCAAAGGCCATTACCGTCCACTCAACGGCCGCCCGAACCGTGCCCTCGCCGGCGTCCACCCAGCGAACTGAGCGCGCATCAAAGGCCATCTGAACTTCTAAATACGTGCCGATTTCTGGCCCCCAAAACTGTTTGGTTGCCATGCGCGCCACGGGTCCGGCGCCCTGCCCCAAGGCTGCAACCTGGGCGCTCAAACTGAAAAACAACAGGCCCCAACAAACGGCCCTAACTCGAGAGTTCATGCCGCGAATTTAACCCATGCGTTCAATGTAATTGGCGTTGCACTCTCGGTGTGTCGTACACATCAAGGATTGCCCGGGTTTCGAATCAAACCAATCCTGACGATATTGTGGCGTGATATTCTCTCTGCATAAGCACACCCTGCTCCAAAAATGGATGCTCTTCCTCTTGATGTGTGGTGGATTGTTGAGTTCTGTCCACGCCACACACTTGGTCGGCGGTGAGATGTACTACACCTACTTGGGAGACAATGTCTACGAATTTCACTTGATTATTTACCGCGATTGCGGGCCGACCAATACGAACGGGACAGATTTTGATTTTTCTGCCCCCATCGGCATCTACACCCCCGATGGCAACTTCGTAAGTTCCACCACCGTGTCGTTGCTCAACATCAACGTCGAAGAAGTCGACCTGCAAAGCTCAAGCGCCTGTGCTGTGTTGCCACCCGAAGTATGCATCGAGCGCGCCGAGTACACCTTCGAATTGGATTTACCCCCCACAGCCACAGGGTACACCATCGTCT
Source organism: Flavobacteriales bacterium (assembly GCA_029242765.1). Taxonomy (GTDB): domain Bacteria; phylum Bacteroidota; class Bacteroidia; order Flavobacteriales_D; family Sanyastnellaceae; genus UBA8752. The sequence goes on from JAQWTJ010000005.1 coordinate 23,272, forward strand.
ACCAGCGCTGTTGCCGAAACCCGCAAATTATCAACCTCTCTGAACCCATCAGCACCGGATTCACCATCTCAGCCAACATCCCCGGCACGGATTTGGCCCAGTGGGGCAATTCCTCTCCAGCCTTCACCACCCTTCCCCAGGCCTACGTCTGCCAAGGCCACCCGTTCACTTTAGAAAATCCGGCCTTCGACCCGGACATTGATTCGCTCGTCTACAGCCTTTGCCCCATCTACCACGGGGGCAGCTACACCGCACCGACTCCAAATCCGCCCACCGGGCCGGCCTTTACCGAAGTGGACTGGGAGTTGGGTTTTAGCCCTTCGAGCCCTTTTGGAGCCGTCCCTATCAGCATCGACCCGGCAACCGGAACGCTCAGCGGAACGCCTAATATGGTGGGCAAATACGCCATCGGCGTTTGCATAGCAGAATACCGCGAAGGGGCATTTATCAGCCGCACACTGCGAGATTTCACCATCGACGTGGTGCCCTGCCAAATCCTCGTTCCCGATGTGCAGTTGCCCGACCCCTGTGCTGGGTTGGCCGTAACACTTGAGATCGACGAAGCGGAGGGAAGCTACAGTTGGGATTTCGGTCCGGCGACCTTGCCCGACTCCTTGATCGAAACTGCCCCTTCGGTCGTTTACCCAGAGGAAGGCACATACACCATCGGTTTTTCATACCAACTGGGCGATTGCTCGGACAGCATCTCCTTTGACATCACTGTGGTGGAGCCGCGACAGACTAGTTTCACGATGAGTGAACCGGTGTGCGACCCCTTCGGATACACCTTCGATTTGACATACACCGGCGACGACCCCGCTCCGGGCGACTTCAACTGGTGGGTATCTGGCGACAGCCCCGGCGGCACGTCACCGATGAGCTCGCATTTGACTCCCGGCAACCACGAGGTTGAGGCGGAGGTGGTGGTTTTGGGTTGCACCTTCTCAACAGTGCAGGAGCTCGACCTTCCAGATTTACCTGCTGCCCAATTCACCCCGGGCCTGCCGCCGTGCAACGGCCTGGCCATTCCCTTTGACAACTTCAGTACAGGGGCAGATGAATTCCATTGGACCTTCAACGTTTTAGACCCTTCCACTGGTTTTGCCGTGGAGTCTTCACAGCAAAACCCGGTGTGGAACTACCCCGATTTTGGGAGCTACACCGCGCGTCTCGTCGCCGACCCTGACCGCTTGTGCGCTGACACGGCCTACGCGGACATACTTGTGTTGCCCGAGGACCCTTTGGTCATGGCCTTGACCTACCGAGAGCCCCCGGCTTGTTCGATGGAGACCTTCGGCGAGTTTTCGTTCCTAGGCGAATTTGCCAACACGGTCCAATGGGACTTTGGAGCTTTTGGAACGGTATGGGGAGACAGCGCCGAGGTCGATTTTGGTGACGCTGGCAGCTTCCCTGTGACGCTCACCATATTCAACGACACCTGCCAAACCCAGCAGTCGGTCGACTTTGATTTCGAAGTGCCGGCGCTGTACACGTCAGTTGAATTGATTATTCCCAACGTCCTGACGCCCAACGCCGACGGCAAGAACGACCGCTTTCGCATCGCGCTGCAACCCGACGACGGCAGCCCCATAGTCGGCGCAGCAGCCCAGCAGTTCAACCATTACAATCTCCAAGTGTTCAACCGGTGGGGCGTGCTCGTCCACAGCGCTGAGCAGTACGGTGCAGGCTGGGACGGCTCGGTCGGCGGATCCCCAGGCAGCGCAGGGACGTACTACTACATCTTGGACGCCGATCACGCTTGCGAAGAGACCACCACCGTCAAGCAGGGCGAGCTCACGCTCATCCGCGATTGACAGTGCTCATCCGCGCGTGAATAGCATCGCCCGGTCAATTTGGCACACCACCACACGGTAGGCATCGTACCACTCGCCGCGCCCTCGCGCTTTGGCTTGGCGGTGCAACAAATCCGCAGACCACGCCGCAATGGACGCTTCATCGCGCCAATAACTCACCGATACGCCGTCTACACCCTTCGGGCCACCGCGAAAGGCATCCATGCCCATATAGCCATCCAGACCTTCCAACTTGAGCATCAGCGCGTCATTCATCGCCTTGTATTCCGGCAAATCCGGCTCACGTTCGGTGAAGAAAATCACGGCATACTGCCCTTTTTCTGGGGCCAATTCTCGATTGATACAAGCCATGCCCCGAAGATGAGGCATCTTTGCCCGCGATGGACCGCATGCAAGCATGGATTGAGGCCTTTCCTGAACTGAAGCCTTTGGGTGATGCTGCTGAGCCGGCCGGCTGGGTCTGGCCCACCCGACTGGGGGGCGTACGGGCTTGGGTGACGCCGCCTTGGTCACTGGATATCGGCTCTGACGCCCAAGCTGATCTTGTGGCGGCCCTGATGCAATCCTCGCGCATTCCAATTCAAATATTCGACCTGCCTGCAGGCTCAGCCTTGGCGGCATCTTACAACTTAAAAAACGTCTGCGCTCACCCTCGGCACACCCGCCAGGTCAAGCTCGACGACTACAGCCCACCCAAGAAGCGATCCCAACAAGCGCGTAGAGCGCTCCGTGAAGGCACAACGATCGTCGATTCACGCGACGTCGCCCTTCACGTCGCCCTCCACCAGGCCGCCCGCAAAAGAAAGGGCATCACTTCGGACGAACGCCGACTCACCGCCCTGATTACAGCCCTGCTTGCCGAGTCGAACCACCACGCATGGATTGCGCTAAACGCAGGCCGACCCATCGCCTCGGCCATCATTGTGCGCGACACCACGACGGCCCTTTACGCCTTGGGCGGTCAAGTTCGTTCCGAAGACCCGGGCATCACAGCCCGCAGCAGCGTTCTCTTGCTGGCCCACGCCATAGAACAGGCCGCACAGCAAGGCGATCAAATTTTCGATTTTGGAGGCAGTTCAGACCCGGGGGTCGACCGCTTTTACGCCGAGTTCGGAGCCGCAGTAACTCCCAAAGTCCGCCTCGTCAAAACGGCTGCATGGATCCGACCACTGATCGCGCTCAAGCGCCCGGACCTGGTGTTTCCCAAACCCGTGCCTTCTTCATAGGCGCAATAAACGAGGCCTCTGCCGCCCAAGCATTGCACTGGACCATCTGCTCCAAAGTCATCCCTTGAGCGGCCAGCGCCATGTATTCCTTGTTGATGTCAGTGGCCATGATTGAGGGGTCGTCCGTATTGATCGTCGTCTTGATGCCCGCCTTCATAATATCCAAAAAGGGGTGCGCTTCCAATGATGGCACCGCTCCGGTGAGCCAATTGCTCGTCGGACACAGCTCCAAGGGGATGCCGCGCGAGGCAATCAACTCCACCACAGCGAGATCTTCCAAGATTTGTACCCCGTGGCCGATCCGATCCGCCCCGAGCTCCGTCACGGCCTCCGCAATATTCTTCGAGGCCCCGCACCCGGCCGGCTCCCCAGCGTGGATTGTCACCCCCAAACCCGCTTCCTTCGCCCGCTGAAACAACGGGATGAACGGCCCAGCCCCGTAGCCCACCTCGTCGTCGGCCAAGTCCATCGCCATAAAGTCATCCAAGCGGTCCAGAGCAAAATTCAACCAATGTTCATTTTCCTCGGCCGTCTTGATTCGCTGCAACGTGCAAATCAGTCCAGTAGCTATATCAAAATCAGCCTCAGCACGGGCACAGCCCTTGACAATCGCCTCGTGCAAGGCTTCAGGTGAAAGCGTGTCGTGAGCTTCGCTCAAAAAACTCGGAGCATAGCGCAACTCCAATATCTTAACCCCATCGTTGGCCATATCCTCACAGGCCTCATAGGTCATGCGCTCCACAATTTCAGGGCTCGACAACAGATCCCGATGCGAGAAAAATTTATTGAGCACCGAAGGCAAATCGGCCATCGGCTCGGTGATATAGTACTTCGCTTGAAAGGCGGCATCGTCCAGCTTCAAACCCTTGCTCACCAGCAACTCCCGCAGCAAACTTCGGCGAGCCGTCAGCTCCAAGTGGCAGTGCAATTCCACCTTAGGAAGTGCCGAAATCTTATCGAGATTCATGACCGACGAATATACACCATCGACTTGTTCATCATTCGTCCATGCATCCGCAGATATACATTTGGCCTTGCTCATATTGCAATTGCAATTCAAATCTCACCCCACCATGATCGGAGTCGGCGGAAAAATCAACCACCACAAATACGGCGAAGGCGTAATCTTCGGTGACGAAGGCGCAGCGTGGCGCATCTTTTTCAAGGACCACGGCGAAAAGGCGCTCGCCAAAACCTATGAATCCTATGAGATTCTTGAGCCCGCACCCGAAGAAGCCTCCGGCGGCATTGATCTCGAAGACGTCGTCAGCGCTGTCGAAAATGTGTTTGAACAATTCCTCGATGCACCTGCACCCGTCGAGCTCGGCGACAAGTGGATCGGTGGTACTCTCTCGCTCCAGCCCTCCGACGACGCCCTGCAAAACAAGGACCTGCCCATCGAGGCCTTCTTCCACAAAATCGTCATGCTCCGCGACCGTTTGCGCGTCCTCGAACAGAGCATCAACGCTCACAAAGTGCTAACGGACGAAGACAAAGTCGGCCTCCAGCAGTACATCACACGCTGCTATGGCTCGCTCACCACCTTCAACGTGTTGTTCGAACGCAAGGAAGACCACTTCAAGGGCGCTGGGAGCTAATCCACCTTCTTCCGCCAAAGCTTCCTCTCGTCGATCAACTTCGACTCAAATTCCAAGTGCAATCAGTCCTCAGCGCGGGGCTCCAGTATAAGGGAGACCGGAGATGGGTAGGCATGTCAGGTCAACGTACTTTCGTCTCCGATGAAGGTTGCAATCATAGGAGGGGGGGCCGCAGGGTTCTTTGCCTCATTTTCAGTGGCCGAACATCACCCCACGGCGAACATTGTCATCTTCGAAAAATCAAAGAAACTCCTGTCAAAGGTGAAGGTGTCGGGGGGCGGACGATGCAATGTCACCAATGCCTGCTTCAGCGCCAGCCAGCTTTCCAAGTTTTATCCTCGTGGTGGAAAACAGATGAAAAAGGCCTTTTCTGTATTCCAAGCAAAGGACACGGTGGATTGGTTTTCAAAAAGAGGCGTGGAACTCCATGCAGAAGACGACCGCCGGATGTTTCCCGTAACAAACAGCTCCCAAACCATCATCGATTGCTTCGAGCAAGAAACGGTGTTGAGAGGCATCAAGATCTGCACCCAGTCAGCAGTCAATAAAGTCATCCCCCAAGAGCAAGGGCTCACCCTTTGCTTAACAGACCGCAGCGAGCATTTTGACGCCGTCATCATCGCAAGCGGTGGAAGCCCCAAAGAAAGTGGGCTGCAATGGCTCAAAGACCTCGGGCATCAAATCTCTCCACCGGTCCCTTCATTGTTCACGTTCAATATCCCAGGCAATCCCATACAAAAGCTCATGGGGCTGGTCGTCCCATCGGCCACCGTCAGAATTCAAGGAACCAAGCTCACGCACACCGGCCCGGTTTTGATTACCCATTGGGGCATGAGCGGCCCGGCCATATTGAAGCTCTCGGCTTGGGGAGCGCGCATATTGGCCGAGAAGGACTATCGATTCACCATCCAGATCAATTGGATATCAATACGGAACGAGGAAGAGGCCCGAGAACTCCTCGAAGACGATCTCATACGCATCCGGAGGAAAAAGATGATCAATGCCAACCCGTTCAATCTACCCAATAGGATGTGGGCCTTTCTTCTTGAAAAGGCAGAAATTTCACACGACACGCTCTGGCTTGACCTCTCCAAAAAGAGCCGTAACAAACTGATCAACCTCTTGCTAAACGACCTCTATGAAGTCTCTGGAAAAACCACTTTCAAGGAGGAATTCGTGACCTGCGGAGGGGTGAACCTTTCGAGCATCGACATGCAGACGATGGGGAGCCGGGTGTGTAAAGACGTGTACTTCGCAGGCGAAATCCTCAACGTGGACGGCATCACAGGCGGCTTCAACTTCCAAGCCGCCTGGACCACAGCGTTCATTGCAGGCAAACTTTGCTGAATGTTGATGCCCTCCCTTTTAGGGGCTGACGGCTTGTGTATTCTTCTTTGGCTCTACACATTAAAAAAACCCGCACCGGATGGCGCAGGTTTTTTCGTTTTGGCGGAGAGAGAGGGATTCGAACCCCCGGTACCTCGCGGTACAACGGTTTTCAAGACCGCCGCATTCGACCACTCTGCCATCTCTCCTGAGTGGTGGGGCGCAAAAGTACGAAGTAGAACTGATTGAACAAGGTGTTCAGTAATCAGATTGAACTAATTTGTGGGGTATGAATATCATCGCACTGTCGATCCCCATTTTCCTCGGATTGCTACTCCTAGAGTTGGGCTGGGACACCTATAAGCGCAAGGGTTTTTATAAGCTTGGAGACAGTTTGGCTAATCTCGGAAGTGGGATTCTTGATCAGGGTTTGGGGTTGTTTGTCAAGGTTTTGACCGTCGGTGCATTTGTTGGAATCGGCCATTGGGCCGCAACTTGGCGCCCGTGGAGCATTGACAATAGCCTTGCGACTTGGGTGGCCTGTTTCATTGCCGTTGACTTTGCCTACTACTGGGCGCATCGCTGGAGCCACAAAGTGCACATCCTTTGGATCGGTCATGTGGTGCACCATCAGAGCGAACACTACAATTTAAGCGTGGCTTTGAGGCAGAGTGCAATCCAGAAGCTGTTGGTTTTCTGGGTGTATTGGCCGCTTGCATTGATAGGGTTTTCCGGGGAAATGTTCGTTTCCGTTATGGCGCTGAATTTGATATACCAATTCTGGATCCACACCGAGTTCATTGAAAAGATGGGCGTCTTCGGACTCGTGTTCAACACGCCTTCGCACCACCGGGTCCATCACGGGCGCAACCCCAAATACATCGACCGCAACCACGCCGGGGTCTTCATTGTTTGGGACCGCATGTTCGGCACCTTCACCCAAGAAGAGGAGCGCCCCACCTACGGCATAACCTCCCCGCTGGAGAGCTTCGACCCCGTTAAAGCCCAGTGGCAGCCCATGGCCTTCTTGTTCACGGAAGCTGCACGGATGCCGGGCTTGTGGAACAAGATGAAGTTCTTGTTCATGCCCCCCGGATGGTACCCCGAATCGCTTGGCGGGTTTAAGCACGCACCAGAGCTTGACCCTGCCCACGTGGGATTTGACCCGCCTCGGCAAACGGCTGTGCGCTGCATGCTAACCGTTCGTTGGCTTATCGTCCTCGGCCTTTCCTTCTATATGCTGAAGTCCGCCGACGCGTTGGGCTTGGCTTCGTTGAAGTGGATCTTCGCCTGGGTTGTCGTCGCACTTGGGGCCATCGGAATGGTGTACGACCGAGGGCTAACCGGCGCCCGGCCGCTGGGCTTACTGCTCATCGACTTGACTTTGCCCGCGGTGCTGGTGTTGACCCAGGCCGGCGATGCCAGCCCATTTGCAGGCGCCCTGTACACGGGCATCGGAACAGGCTCATTTCTAACCCTATGGACCGTCTACTGCTGGCTATTTTTGGCGTCAAGCAAACGGTAAGTCACCCACATTTTCCAACCCACGATGGCCTGCTCAAACTTTGAGAGGTTCATGATATCGCGCTTGTGCATCTTCGGCAATAGCACGCGGTTCAAAGCGCTGAGGAATGTGAAGAAGAAGGTGCGCATGGGCTACAGGTAGAACACGGGGTTCATTAATTGGGGGTGATGTGCATGCAGTTGCCCTCTGGTACCACTAGGATCTCGCCCTTTTTCTGCATGTCATAGAGAATCTCCTGCAAAGCCCAAGTCGGACCTCCACATTTCATCGTGTTGTTCAAACGGTCCACGGCAAAAATGTCAAAACTTGCGCCAAAGCAGTGCGTGGATTGCCCACGGGTCGCGTTGCGATTTCTTCTTTTGAGTTTATTGTGCTGCCACTCCGTCCGGGTTAAGCTCGTCACGCGAATACTGGCACCTTCCTCTGCAGTGCCCTCCATAGCGTCTGCAAAGCGTCTGCCAATTTCATCCAAAACGAATTTCGCGTCCTTGAGCAGATAGGGTTTGCTGTGATTCAACGAACCCAAATGATAACCCCGGCTGTTCGTCACTTCCACAATCTTTCCACGTTGAACGCGGGACTGCACATCCGCGTTGTTCTTTACAAAGAAGCTTCCCGGCAAGTTGCGCGCGCGTTTGCGATGCTGCGTATACGGGTTGTGTGCAAGCTTTTTCATGGTGCTCTTAGAACACGTACAGGGCTTCACGTTCTTTCGGGGCAATGGGCCGCTCGGCTCTTCAACAACAGGCGCCACAACGTGCAGAACTTCCGTCTCTGGCTCATCCGCCTTATCGGACAGCACAGCAGCGCCTTTATCAGTGAGACGTGCGGTGGAAGTTAGGGTGGGGGCGAAGCGCACATCGGCCGCATCGAGGGCCGCGCCAGATAGCAGAGACAATCCTTCGCTGCCATTAAACTGGCCATCTATATCGCTCGCCTCATCGGCAATCACCCAGGCACGTAAGCCCGAAGACATGCCACACAACACCAGCACCACAACACCGATTCTGTCCCAGCGCAAACGCATCATCCAATCCTTGCTCATGGGACAAATTTCTCTACGAATGGTCATTCCGCGAAGACGAACCGCGAAAAGCAATCCACGAATCACCGTGAAAACTTCTGTTATTAAAATTCGCCCGCGCGAATGTTCAGCTCTTGAAGCCTAAAATGGCCTTGCGCGTAAAGTCGCTCAGCACCAGGCGGCCGCTGACTTGAGCCCGCTCAAGCAACAGTTCACCCCAATGCTCGGTGCCCGACCAAAAGGTGCGTTTAAGCTCTGCCATTGCCTCGGGATTGCTCTTTGCCAGACGTCCCGCTAGCGCATCCACCGCGGCATCCATCGCCTCCACATTGTCGAAGACTTCGGCATATAAACCGTGATTACAAGCCCAAGATGCCGATTTCCAAGCTGTGGCATCGATAGCCAATGTGCTCATCGCGCTTCGACCCATCTTACGCTCTACAGCCGGCCCCACTACAAAAGGCCCGATGCCTACGGCCAGCTCAGAGAGCTTCACCGCAGCGTGCTGGGTCGCCATGCAGAAATCCACGGCTGAAGCCACACCCACGCCTCCGCCCACGGCCTTGCCCTGGACGCGGCCAATGACCAGTTGAGGAATGGTTCGCAAAGCATTGATCACCCCTGCAAATCCGGAAAAAAACTTCAAGCCCTCCGCTTCATCGGATATGGCGATCAACTCATCGAAGGAAGCTCCGGCACAAAAAGCACGGTTGCCTGCTGACTTCAAAACCAGCACCTTCACATCCGGACGGCCGCCTAATGTTGTGATTTCTGAAGCCAGCGAAGACAGCACTTCACCAGGCAGGCAGTTGCTCTGGGGGTGGGCAAAGGTGACGGTTGCTATGCCGCGATCATCCACGGCCACATGCACGCCTTCAAGTAAATCCACTGCTGTCATTGCATCAAGTTCACAGGTTCACAATCAGCGACCGTCTATTTCTACAAAAGGACGCTCCGTCGGACCGGTGTACACCTGGCGCGGACGGCCGATGGGATCATTGTTTTCAGTCATCTCTTTCCATTGGGCTATCCAACCGGGGAGGCGTCCCAAGGCGAACATAACCGTAAACATCTCCGTGGGAATACCCAAGGCGCGGTAGATGATACCGCTGTAAAAGTCCACGTTCGGGTAGAGACCGCGTTCAACGAAATACTCGTCCTTCAAGGCCACCTGCTCGAGTTCTTTGGCAATGTCCAAAATGGGGTCATCCACACCCAAGGCCTCCAGCACATCGTCGGCCGCTTTTTTGATGATGCGCGCACGCGGATCAAAATTCTTGTAAACGCGATGACCGAAGCCCATCAAGCGGAAACTATCCGACTTGTCCTTTGCTTTTTCAATCCACTTCTGCAAATCGCCGCCATCAAGCTTAATTTGCTCAAGCATCTCGATTACAGCCTGATTTGCTCCACCGTGCAACGGACCCCACAAGGCGGAGATGCCTGCTGAAATGCTGGAGTAGAGGTTGGCCTGCGAAGAACCCACCACACGCACCGTGGCCGTTGAGCAGTTCTGCTCATGGTCGGCGTGCAAGATCAACAACTTATTCAACGCACTGTCCACCACAGGATTGATTTCAAACTCCTCGGTCGGAAGCCCGAACATCATGTACAGGAAGTTCTCCGTGTAGCTCAATTCGTTCTGGGGGTAAACCGTAGGCAAGCCCACATTGTGCTTGTAGGCCTGCGATGCCAAAGTGGGCAGCTTGGCAATCAAGCGATGGATTGTCAGCTCGATATCCTCCATCGAACGGTTCGAAGATTGCGAGCCGGGGTAAAACGTAGAAAGTGTAGACACCATGGCGCTGAGCATGCCCATGGGATGCGCCCCGAGTGGGAAAGCACTGAAGAACGATTTCATGTTCTCGTGCACCAAGGTGTGATGCACAATGCTGTTGTTGTACCAAGACAAACGGTCCACCGTGGGCAACTCTCCGTATATCAACAAGTATGACACCTCAGCAAACGACGCTTTTTCAGCCAATTCTTCGATCGCATATCCACGGTAGCGGAGGATGCCCTTTTCCCCGTCAAGGAAGGTGATTGCGCTGTGAGTGGCGCCCGTATTCTTAAAGCCCCGGTCCAATGTAATCAGCCCACTTTGACCGCGCAGCTTAGAAATGTCGACTGCAATCTCCTTTTCGCTTCCCCGCACAACGGGCAGTTGAATCGTATTCTCATCAAAGGTAAGTTGGGCAAATTCAGACATGGGAGGCGGTTTTTATCGCTTTGCAAAAGTACCCCACAAGTTGGCATTGTCAATGCCTGCTGTCTGCGGTGCAATTCTGCTCTCCAAAGCGCATTGTCATTCCATGCGAAAAGCGGGCGATTCTGCGTGTCGCCCCTCCATCAAATTACGAATTCTCCCTAGAGAAGACTCACTTAAATGTCGAGGTGAAGCCCTTCTGGAAGTCGTCCCAAATCGCTTGCTCCATACCCTTGAACCAAGCGTCATTGAAGAAGCGCAAATACAGCTCGATTTGCTGGGGCGACTTGTAGCCGCTCACTGGGGCAATCATCTCAGAGTTCTCATCAAGATACACCAGCGTGGGGTAGGCGTTCACACCAAATTTGCGCGATAAGTGGTGCACGCCGTTTCGGCCGGGTTTGCCCTGAACATAGTTTGGGTTCGAATAAGTTTTTCCGTCCCATGTCACATCCTCAGGTGACTCCGCATTGAACTTCACCGCGTAGAAATTTGTGTTCAAGTAGGCGATCACATCAGCGTTGGTAAACGTGTTACGCATCATCATTTTGCACGGCCCACACCACTTGGTGTAGACGTCAATCATCACTTTACGAGGCTCTTCTTGCTGTGCCGCTTCCAGTTCTTCAAAAGAGAGCCAATTGATTTCAGCGCCTTGGGCAAGGGTTTGTGAAACAGGAGCAAAAAGCATGGCCACTAGGCCTAAAATGGAAAAGGTCCGCATCAGCATAGCTGCAAATATCGTAAAAAGAAGGGGACCTCCGCAACGCTTTTGCAAGCGTTGGGAGGCCCCACTATATCGTCGCACTTTCAGCGCAGCTTTGAATCGCGCTCAGCGAACACCGTGCATCAGCTTGTTGAGCGGACCGCTCAGCAAGGCAATCAATACAGCGAAGGCCACCAGGACCATCCCCAAGGTTGAGAACACATCGATGTACGTGTGCAGGCTGGCCATCGCATCGACGCCCTCCTCGCCGCCACCGTGTCCGCCGGTGAGCGTGGCAATCAAACCGCCAGCGTAATTGGCAATAGCGAAGCTCAAGAACCAACCGCCCATAGCCGTACCGGCAATGTCTTTTGGCGCAAGTTTCGTCACCATCGACAGGCCGATGGGCGAGAGGAAGAGCTCACCCGAGGTGTGCAAGAGATACAAGGCCACCAACGTCAGCAGCGGCACCATAGCGGCGTCGTCTACAAATTGAAGACCGACAATGGTCAGCAAGAAGCCCACGCCGAGCTGCAAAATGCCAAGCGAAAACTTCATCGGGATGCTGGGGTTTTTCCCGATTTTATCGAGTTTGACCCACATCCAGGTGAAAACTGATCCGAGCACCACGATAAAGAACGGGTTGAAGAACTGCGTCATCGAAGCGGGCATCAACCAGCCGAAAATGTGGCGGTCGACATTTCGGTCAGCAAAGAGCGTGAGTGATGTGCCTGCCTGCTCGAAGCAGGCCCAGAAAATCACATTGATCACCATCATGATCACCAAGGCCACCATGCGGTCACGGTACTTCGGCCCCTCGGCAATGCCCGCTTTAATAAGACTTGCAGCGACATACGCAAAGAGCGCAAGCAGCAGCACCGTCATCAACGGAAAATTGAACGTTCCAAAACCCAAGTTCAATTCGAAGCTGTTTTTCAAAATCAGCACGTAACACAGTGGAATCAATAGAAGCGACCCCAGTGTGATGAGTTGGTACGTCTTCATGCCCCATTTCTCTACCATGCCCGCCTCTCGGATATTCAAACCGGGGGCTGCAGAGTAATTGTCGCGGCCCAACCAGAAAATGGCAAGACCCGATAGCATGCCCGCGCCCGCAAGGCCGAAACCGTAGTGGAACCCGTAGGTTTCGCCCACATATGCCACGACCGTGGTGGCGAGCAAAGCACCGATGTTGATGCCGATATAGAAAATTGTGAAGCCCGAGTCGCGCCGGGGGTCATCGTCTTCATAGAGCTTGCCTACGATCGTGGAAATATTGGCCTTGAAGTAACCGTTGCCCACGATTAACGCGCCCATACCAATCAGCAAGAACATCTCATTTCCGCCAAGAATCATAAACTCGCCAATGGCCATCAAGACGGCGCCCAGCAATATGGCGTAGCGGTACCCGAGGTATTGGTCTGCAAGACGTCCACCCAACACCGGTGCGGCGTAGATCAGTCCGGTGTACGCACCGTACATCATGGAGGCCTCAGCGTCGCCTTTCATCAGTGATTTCACCAGATAAAGCGTGAGCAGTGTGCGCATGCCGTAGTAGCAAAAACGCTCCCACATCTCCGAGAAGAACAGGGTGTACAGTCCGCGCGGATGTCCCGCAGCAGGGGTGTTTTGATTCGTCATAGGGTTTTCGATTCAGGTTTCAAGAGGTCTCGATTCGGTTGAATGAGGGCGAATATACACGCCTTTAGAAATGCTCTTTCACAAAGCCAAGCATCATTTCAAACAAATGAAGGCGGGTGTTTCCACCGTAAATGCCGTGGTTGCGATTTGGATAGGCAAAAAAGTCAAAGTCCACACCGGCTTTCACAAGGGCATCGACCATCTCCATGGAGTTCTGAAAGTGAACATTGTCGTCCGCCGAACCGTGAACCAGCAGAAAGGGGCCGTGCATCTTATCCACGTGATTGATCGGGCTATTGTCGTCGTAGCCTTCTGCATTTTCCTGAGGCGTGCGCATGAAGCGTTCGGTGTAAATGCTGTCGTAATAGCGCCAATTGGTCACCGGTGCCACGCAAATGCCCGCCTTGAAGTGGTCCGCGCCTTTGGTCATGGCCAGGGCCGTCATGTAACCTCCGTAGCTCCATCCCTGGATGCCGATTCGATCGCCGTCAATGAAGGGCATGGCCGTGAGATGCTCGGCGAAGTCGATGAAGTCCTCCGTTTCGAGCTTGCCGAGTTGCAGGTAGGTGCTGTGCTCAAAAGCGCGGCCTCTTTTGGGTGTGCCACGCGGGTCGACGCTCACTACGATGTAGCCCTGCTGGCACAGCAAGTTGTGCCACATTTGGCTGATGCCACCCCAACGATCGTTTACTGTGTTCACCCCCGGGCCGCCGTAAATTGCCACGTAGACCGGATACTGCTTCGCGGGGTCAGCCGCCATCGCCTGGTCAAAGTCAGCCGGCTTCATCATCCATGCATTGAGCTGTGTTCCAATGTCGTTTTTGAAGGTGAAAAACTCTTTGGTCGCCAGCGCATGCTGAGCCAGCGTGGCCTTCAGTTGTTCGTTGTCCTCAAGCGTTCGAATCGCATTCCAATTCCGGTCTCTCAGCGTGTACGTGGCCGGGGTCTGGGCGTCGCTGTGATTGTGGATACTGTAGGCAAACGTCCGGCTGTATGCCGCCCCATGACTTCCGGGCGTCTCGTCTAGCAATTCAATTGCTCCGCTCAGGTTCACCCGCTCCAGATGCGTTTGGGTGGGGCCTTTAGTCGAGGACGAAAAGTACACCTGCTCGTTTTCCGCATCGAATCCATGGACGCTTATTACATCCCAATCCCCTTTTGTCAACTGCTTTGTTTCTCCATTGAAACTGATGCGATACAAATGATTGTATCCGTCATCCATACTCGTCCACAAGAAATCACTTCCGTTGGCGAGAAAGACGAGGTTGTCGTGCACCGGGATGTACGTTTCGCTGATTTCCGCATGAATCGGAGTGCGGTTCACTTGCATTGCCGCCCCAGGTTCGGAAGACTGCACGATCTCACACGCCACGAGCTCCAACCTGTTTTGGTGGCGATTCATCTCCGTAACACAGAGTGAATTTGGATTGGTCGTCCACTGGATGCG
>JAQWTJ010000019.1 GCA_029242765.1 Flavobacteriales bacterium
GGTTCTGATGCCAATGCTGGCAAGACCCGAGCCATCCTCACGGAAGACGGCAAGCACTACCTCTTGAACGGGCAAAAGATGTGGATCACCAATGGCGGTTTTGCAGATGTGATGATTGTGTTCGCCAAAATTGACGACGACGAGAAACTGACGGCATTCATTGTCGATGGCCACAGCAAGGGGATCACCAAGAACCCCGAGGAGAAGAAGATGGGCATCAAGGGATCGTCCACGCGTCAGGTGTTCTACAATGACGTGCTTGTGCCCGTCGAAAACCTGCTTTCCACGCGTGAGAACGGGTTCAAAATTGCAGTCAACATCCTGAACATTGGGCGAATAAAATTGGGCGGAGGGGTAATCGGTGCTGCCAAGCAGTGCATCTCTGGCGCCATCAACTACGCCAACGAACGCGAACAATTCGGACGCCCTATTTCCAAGTACGGCGCAATCCGCGTAAAAATATCCCAGATGTCAACTGAGGTATACGCCTCAGAGTCGGCCCTCTACCGCGCCACACAAAACATCGACGATGCAATAGCCCAACTGAAAGTTGGCGGCATGGAGCACGGTGAAGCGACGTTGAAAGGCATCGCTGACTTCGCGCCCGAATGCGCGGTCTTGAAAGTCCTCGGATCGGAAGTTCTCGACTTGGTCGTGGACGAATCCGTCCAGATTTACGGAGGCATGGGCTTCTCTGCCGAAGCGCCCGTGGAACGCGCCTACCGTGACGCACGAATCAACCGCATTTTTGAAGGAACGAACGAAATCAATCGACTGCTGATCATCGACATGGTGCTGAAGAAGGCCATGAAGGGCCAGCTCGACTTGATGACCCCCGCCATGGAAGTGGCCAACGAGCTAACGGGCATCCCCGATTTCGGCAGCGGCCCTTCCGATGTCTTTTCCCAGCACCACGCCTACCTGGCCGGCTTCAAAAAGGCCATCTTGATGGTGATGGGCTCCGCCGTTCAAAAACTGATGCAGACCCTATCCAAAGAGCAAGAAGTTCTGATGCATGCCGCTGACATGGCCATCTGGACCTACACTATGGAGTCCCTCCTTTTGCGAGCCCAAAAACTGGCAGCCAAGGCTGCTGGCGTTGACTGCGACGACCCCGCAGCTGCCGCAGCTGGTGCCGACCAGGTGGAAATGCAGATGGACATGCTTCGCGTCTACACTTACGAGGTCGGAGAGCGCATCCACTCCGCCGGCAAGGAGGCCTTGCTTGCTTTTGCTGAGGGGGACGAATTGAAGATGATGCTCATGGGGCTCAAGCGCTTCACCAAGGTCGAGCCTTTCAATACGAAAGACGCACGCCAACGCATCGCCACCAAACTGATCGAGCAGAACGCGTACACGCTTTGAGTACGCCTTGAGGGTGTCCCTGGAAAGCCGGCTGACCTGGAATCACACTTGACGAACATCATCTGGAGCGAGCGCAATCGTCAGTGCGGCTAGGCAAGTGTGGGCGGAACTTGCCAAGGCATTCCTTAACACACGGCGCCATGAAATTCTCGAACATCTTTTCAATCGTAATGTTCGCAACGGTCTTGATGACATTGACATCTTGTACGCGAGAAGACAATGACATTTCCCCCAACAACTTGGACTTGGACCGCTCACTTGAACAGACCATCATCGCCTGTTTGAACGGCGAGGAACTCAGCTCGATAAAAATGCCTTCCTCAAATGATTTGGTGAACATCCCTCAAGACCCAGCCAATCCGCTCACCTCTGAAAAAGTCATCTTGGGTCGACTCCTGTTTCACGAAACGGGATTGAGCGCCAATGCCACCAACGAATCGAGCATTGGCACATTCAGCTGCGCCTCATGCCATCACGCGGCAGGAGGGTTTCAGGCTGGCGTGCAGCAGGGCATTGGTGACGGCGGAATCGGATTTGGCTTTGCCGGCGAAGGGCGACGGCAATCGACCGTTTACGCATCGGACGAGGTGGATCGTCAGCCGAACCGCACCCCCTCAGCGATGAATGGTGCATTCACTGAATTGGCATTGTACAACGGCCAATTTGGAGCGGGTGGAGAAAATACGGGCACCGAGGCCCTCTGGACCGCTGACACCCCGCTGGAAAACAACTTGCTGGGCTACGCAGGACTGGAGACGCAGGCCATCGCCGGTTTAACAGTACACCGCATGGCCCCCGACGCAGCCTTCTTCGAAGCACTGCCAAAATACATCGATCTCTTTGACGCTGCATTCCCTTCTGTTGCTGAGGAGAATCGTTACAATGTTGAACACGCCGGACTGGCCATCGCAGCCTACGAACGCACCTTGATGGCCACTGAGAGCCCCTTTCAAAAATGGCTCGGAGGTCAAAAGTCAGCCATGAGTGACGCGCAGAAACGCGGTGCTCAAGTCTTCTTCGGAGCAGCTGAATGTGCCACATGCCATAGCGGACCCGCATTGAGCGACGGCAGTTTTCACGCCATCGGCATGCTCGACATGGACCAAGGACCGGGATCTGGAATAGGCGGCGGTGCCTACACCGCAGCTGCTGATTTCGAAGAAGTGGCCAAAGGTCGCGGCGGCTTCACAGGGGCGCCAGAAGATATGTATGCCTTTAAAACACCTCAGCTCTACAACCTGAAATCATCAGAGTTCATGGGCCACGGAGGCAACTACAGTTCAATCCGTGAGATCGTCGAATACAAGGTCAACGCCAGCAAAGACAACCCGCGTGTAAGCGGTTCAAATCTGGACGAACTTTTTGTTCCGCTGGCCCTTACGGACTCCGATGTCAATGACTTGGTCGACTTTTTGTCGACGGGCCTCTACGACGACAACCTATCGCGTTACGAGCCCAGCGCTGTCCTCTCTGGCGGGTGCTTTCCTAACGCAGACGCTCAAAGCATTGCAGACATGGGCTGCTCGAATTAAGCTTTACAGATGAAGCCTATCGCTCGACGGCAGTGAAAGTGATGAAGCCCGCTGCCCCCGTGGCGGAATAGAAGTCGACGAATTGCAGGAGGAATTCACGCTGATCCGGCGTACGGATAGCAAAAAGGCGATCGGTATCTACACTGTAAGCGCCCAGGTCAAAATCATAGGCCTTCCAATCATAGCCGATGGCGTTCCACTGCGAGGACCATTGGAGCGAATCCCAATTGGCAGCAAGAGCAGCATTGAGAGGTAGATGTCCTAAATCACAGACTTGCAACTCAGGATTGGGCGTCAAAATACCAGTGACCAAGTAGGACGTCGTGCCATCGAGCAGAGCGGTGTACTGGGTGTACAGCAGCTGCCATTGAGCGGGTGGTGGCTCGAGCGCAATTGGGGATGCCGCCTGAAGGGAGAAGTGAAGCCACAGGCGATCGCCGTCAAAGGGCACCGATGCCACTTCAACAAGGTCGGGTTGGTCGATCGGTGCAAAGCAGATATGATAAGCAGCGGCTGTGACTGAGTCAATCATCAGGCGCATAAGCCCCAAGGCACTGTTATTCAGATCGTATCCTAGGTCGAGGATGAGAAGCTCACCAATAAGCAGTTCGCCTTGGGGAGCTGACGCTGTATGCGTCTGCGGCCCCTCTTCGGCGTCATGTGCCCAGCTGAGACCGGACAGTGCATTTTCGGAAAAGGAGGCCGAAAAATCAGACTGTGCTGTGCGTGCTAGGCGACAAAATCTAGAACTGTTGATGCGCACCGTGGGACTTGCAGTCTCCGAAGAAAAGGCCAGATCCCATGCCAATTTATCATGGGAGGCCACGGCCGTTGCGGTAGGCAAATCAAAATAGATGCGCTGAGCGTAATCCGCGCCGAGATTCACAGCAGAAGAGGTGGCTAGGCCTGGGGGGTGCGGATTGATGGGCAACTCATGCTCAAAACAGCCCGAAAAAAGGATGGCCGTCCCGCACATCAACTTTACAAATGCACTTGTTCGAAGCAATTCAGTCATCGGTTTGAGGGTGACAATGTCCACCGAATAGAGGCGACCAAGGTTCGACCCCAGGCCATCATTTGGCGATCGGTGCCGCTGTGAGCACCTGAGCCTGGGCCTGAGGAGCCGTCTGAAGAGCTGGACGCAATGGCAACATCGCCGACGTTTAAGGCATTTCGTACACCCAGCATGTACATCCAAACACAGCTCTTGCTTCGGAAGGTGGCCGTTGCGTCCAAGAGTGTGAAAGGTGCTAAACGATAAGAATCAAGCAGAAGTTCACCCTGCTCGTCAGTGGTTTCGAAAAATCTCACCTGGGAACCGCTATACTTAGCGGACGTAAAAAGTTCAAGTCGATCTACGGGAGACCACCCCCCTTGCACCGTGAACTCCGGGGTGTGCGTATATTTAAAAAGATTGACACTGCTGGCCTGCGCTATCCATGCACCTCCAATTTTCCAATGCCAGTCCACCCCTTCCCCACTCAAATTCAAGCGGCTTCCGTGCGATTTAAATTCACCGATATTTCTGTATACAAAATGATTTTCAGTGTCCGATTGGACGAAATCAATTTGGTTCTGAACGGCGTTAAAAAAGCTGCTGAATTGCCAAACCCTGCGGGGGGCCGTGTGGGAGCAGCTCAGCTGAAGATTGTGCGAGGACTCGGCCAACAGGTCTGGGTTGCCCATCAGTTGATGGTTCACATCGACAAAAACGAAGTGAAGCTCTTTAAGTGAAGGGGCTCGGAAGCCGCGGGCGTAAGAAAATCGCCAACGCAAATGCTCTCCTGAAACCAAAGTGTGCCAACTCGGCAGAACAGGAGCGGCATACGTCGAGTTCCACGCCCAGCGCAAGCCAAGCTGATGTTCAGTCCGTCCCGCGGTATATCGACCCAATGTGAATAGAGCTGCATTGACCATCATCTGACGCTGGCCGGCCACACGGGGTCCGGCATAGGATTCGCGCGAAATATCCCAGCCACTTCTCAACTTAATACGGGATGACGGAGTCGAATTCAATGCGCCGCGCGTCATCCACAAATCCACCCGGGTGGTGTCGTGCGCTGTGGGATCGGTGAGTGGAACAAGTGAAATCGTAGTTAAGTCTGTCCGGTACCCAGTTTTCTGGCGTACGAACCTGTTCCACGCGGCAAGAACATCCCAGCGATCCCAGCCGTCCTTATAGGTTTTGAAACTGACACTTGAACTCGCGCGCTTAGTCACATAATGGTTGTCAAAGGCCCACTCACCATATGGTGCACGAGGCAGACCGCGGTCCTCTATCTGCTCATTGAAAAGTCGCATTGATGATGTCCACTTGCAGCGTTCGCCCAAATGTTGGCCAGCGAACGAAAAGTCTTGCTGAATCTTTGGATTCCAAGCGCTGGTTCTGTTGCTGTCCGCCTGGAAATCTTCAATCCAGTCCAGCGGTCGGTCCTTGGGCGACCAACCGTCAAAATAGTTTCGCTGAGCGCCAAAGCGAATGAAGTTGCCACCGCGCCCCCATATTGCATGGACCTCCGATGTGTATTGTCCAACGGACTCATAGCGTTGGCTGGTCGACAGCTCATTCCTTTTTCCTCGGCTTTGGTCAGTGATAAAATTAATGGTCCCGGCCAAGGCGTTGGTCCCATACTCCACAGACATGGGCCCGTCAACGAGTTCGATGCGCGCCACATCAGCCAGGTTGATTTGACTCAAATCCACATTTCCGTTAAGTCGTCCCACAACGGGCACCCCGTCGATGAGCACTTTGACATTTTCACCGCGGAGCCCCTGAACGGTGAGGCCGCTGCCTAAAATAGCATCCTCGGAGGTCTGCAAGCCAAGCGTGTTTCGCAGAACATCGCGGGCACTCAGAGCCGCCATGCCTTGCATTGTTTGCTGACCGATTAACCGGACTTGGCGTAGCGCGTCCTGTTGTGCCGCAGGCGAAAATTCACCGGTCACCACGACCGCTGACTCAGCAATTTTCAACGTGTCCTTTGCAATGCCGAAGCTGGGCTGCTGAGCAAAAGCAATCCCCCACCCTCCTAAGCTATAAGCCAAGGCGAGCAGAGGAATACTCAAACGGATACGCTTAATCACGGAGGAAATTAAAGGTTCAATCCACAATCAATGGAACGCGCTGGATGCCAAGATCCGTTTGAATCTCAACGATGTGCACACCCCCGCGCAGACCGGTGCCTGGAACAATAAGTGACTGCACGCCAAAGTCGAACCCAGCAGACCAAATCAAGCGACCTGCGCTGTCCATAACACGCACAGCTTGCACTGAAGCATTGGATGTCACAGTGAAGTTTTGATTGGACCTGACGGGGTTGGGATAAAGAGCAAATTCATGCAAAATCGTAGAAGTTTCCACAGCAACAGACGCGTCGTAGGCCAGGGCATAGTCAAAGCCGATGACTCCCGTCGTTGAACCTTCATATGCGGTGAAGACGAGACGCCAGACCGACCCGCCGGCATTCTTCACGAAGTAGGCTCGATCGGCAACCAAGCTATAGCCCACGCCAGGCGTGTAACTCTTCCAATCACTGCCAATTTCATTGGTCAAATCAGAGAAGGCCTCCAGATCATACGTGCCATCTACGGTCGGGTCGAGCAGCTCAGAGAGCTCTTGGACTCCAACCCCACGATTCACCAAGCCACCAACCACACTGTAAAACATGCCGCCTCCCACATTTTCCATGTAGCGGAAAAACATCACGTCCCAATTCAACGGTTCGAGGTCGAGGACTTCAGTTGTGACCAGATTCAGGTAGACCATATTACGGCCGACGTAGTCGGCTTTATCAATGGTCATTTCAACAAGGTTTTCCCCGTCAAGGTCGGCAAACTTGAAAGAGTAAATTTCCAAATCAAGACTTTGAATCTGTACCTTCTTCACACCGCCGTCAGGCGCGTAGTAGAGGTAGACCTTGTCACCTGAGACAACGTGCGTAACCAAGTCATACACACCCCAGCCCAAATCGAACATGCCGTCACCCCCCTGATTGAATGCGCCCATATCCCATGAACTGCTCTCGTTGCGAAGGGTTTCAGACTGGGCCCAATCCGTCGTGTCCGCCGTGTCCCAATCTTCGCCTGTTCCGTAAAAGAAAAGCTCAGCGCCTAGCCCTCCATTGATTCGTATCCCGGTGCCCATTGGGGTCACATCAAAAGCCAAGTCCCATGCAGCCTGCTCTGCCGTTCCCGTCAACCCTTCCGAAAAACTATAAAACACCATATCTGAATACCCCGGGGCAAGCGAAACCTGATCGTTCAAGAGGTCCTGAGCCTGAGTTGATAGCAAGCTTGTAAAGAGCGCAATAAACGCAGCGACTTGTTTCAGAAGAAAAGAGGAATTATTAAGGTTTTTCATCCTAATCAATATTTATTAAGGAATAAAATTTTTGCAAAAGTCCACTATATCTTTCAAATTACGCATCCTCCATAAAGGGTATTTCATACTGAGAAGCAAAACAATAGATGCAAGACGCACAAAGGGGCGTTGATAGGCGATAGGGAGCGGGGTGATTTGCGGAGGAAGGTGGGGGTACATTAGCCATCGTAAAAACCACGGGATCATGGCGAAGAAAACGAGCAAAGCGGGAAGCAAGAAAAAGATTGTTACGGCCAAGAGCGAGAAATTTCTTGAGCAGTACTTGAACAATGCGGCGCCGACTGGGCATGAGAGCAGCGGACAGAAGATGTGGCTCGACTATATTAAACCGTATATCGACGAGGTGATTGTCGACACTTACGGGACCGCCGTGGGTGTAATCAACCCCGATGCAAAATACAAGGTGGTGCTTGAAGCCCACGCCGATGAGATTGCCTGGTACGTGCACTACATCACGGCCGAAGGCTTTATTTATGTGCGGAGAAATGGGGGCAGCGACCACCAGATTGCACCGAGCAAAAGGGTGAATATTCACACGCCCAAGGGCATTGTGAAAGGGCTTTTTGGTTGGCCTGCGATTCACACGCGGACGGCAAGCAAGGAGGCGGCTCCGACGATGAAGAACATCTTCCTCGATGTGGGGGCAAAAGACAAAGCCGAAGTGGAGAAGATGGGCATTCACGTGGGGTGCGTGGCCACATTTGACGACCCGTTTATGGTATTGAACAAGAACTGGTATGTGGGCCGTGCACTGGACAATCGAGCCGGCGGGTTCATGATTGCCGAGGTAACGCGGATGCTGCACGAGCAAAAAGTGAAGCTGCCCTTCGGGCTGTATATCACCAATTCAGTCCAAGAGGAAATCGGCCTGCGCGGGGCACAAATGATTGCCGAGCGCATCAAGCCGGATGTAGCCCTGGTGACAGATGTGACGCATTGCACGCACACGCCAATGATTAACAAGATTGAGCAGGGTGACATTGCGGCGGGCAAAGGGCCTGGCGTGACCTATGGACCGGCCGTCCAAAACAATCTGCTCGAGCGGATAATCAACACGGCGGACGAGCTGAAAATCCCACTTCAACGCATGGCGGCATCCCGGGCGACGGGCACCGACACGGACGCCTTTGCGTACTCAAATGCCGGCGTGGCTAGTGCATTGGTCTCCCTGCCGCTGCGCTACATGCACACGACCGTAGAAATGGTGCACAAAAAGGATGTGGAGGACTGCATCCGGCTGTTGTTTGAGGTGGTGCAACGTATTAAAAAAGGCGAAGACTTCAAGTACTTCTGAGAACTGCCAAGCGATCAACTGCTCAGCGAGGCCAGCCACTGGCGTAGCGCATGGACGTCGAGCGGCTTTTCAAGGATGCCCTCAACCAACGGGTGGGACTCGGCGAGCTGAAGTTCAGCCGGGTCGAGCGTGGCGGAGAGCATAAAGACCGTAAGGCCTGCCAGACGCTCAGACGGTAAAGCCTCGATCCGCTCCAAAACCGCAAAGCCGTCAAGTTCTGGCATCATAATGTCCAGAAGAATGAGCATAGTCGCAGGGATCGATTCGGATTCCGGAGAGGGGCCCTCGAGCGCCTCCAAGAACGACGCGCCATCACGAAAACCGCGCACCGGGCGGGAGAGCGCCACCTCGACAAGGCGCCGGTTCACCGTGAGATCAATCTCATTGTCATCAACCAGCCACACCGGGGAATCATCGGGCATCAGTCTTGGGATTCTGAAGACGACAGGCTCAAAGGGGTCGAGTCTTCCAAACGGTCGCGAAGTGACAACAAAGCGCCGGACAAATCCTCTCTGGACAAGGCCTCAGGGTCACTTTCAGGCAAGCGCAAGTTTTCAGCGAGATCGCGAATGCCTTGGTCCACAGCTCGTAAAGCCCCGACCATATGGGCGGCATTGCGATTGGTGGAAATGCGAGACTTATGCTGGAGGTGGGCCGAAATGACGACGTTTCTCAACTCCTCTTCGTTCCACGGCTTGGACACAAATCGATAGACCTGCCCTTTGTTGATGGCGTCAACCACAGCGTTGGTGTCGGCGTACCCCGTCACCAAAATTCGCGTGCAATCGGGGTGATCGGGCATGATGAGCTCAAAAAACTCAACCCCGCTGATGCCAGGCATGCGCTGATCGCTCAAAATGACGTGGATGTCCTGTTCATCTAAAATCCGAACCGCATCGTTGGGCTCGGTGGCCGTGTAGATTTCAAAATCGCGGCGAAAGGCAGCTTTGAACGAAAAGAGGTTGGGTTCCTCATCGTCCAAATAAAGAACGCGGATGGGGCCCTGGTCAGAAAGACGGGCGGGTTGTGAACGCAACATGGGCAACCTTAGCTATTTGAAGCTTGCTTGAAAGTAAGTACAAATTCCGTTCCCTGCCCAAATTCACTGTGCACTTGAATGTCCGCCTTGTGATCATCGAGGATGCCCTTGACAATGCTCAGCCCGAGCCCTGTGCCTTTTCCGACCTCTTTCGTCGTGTAAAAGGGATCAAAAATTCTTGAGACTGTTTCACTCTCCATACCAATTCCATTGTCCTTCACTCGTACGATTACATCCTTGGCCAATTGACTCACCCCAATTTCCACCAGGCGCTCGTCTGTTTTCTCGTGGCGCTGCTCGGTGGCCTGCACAGCATTGACAATGATGTTCATGAACACCTGAGAAATGCGGCCGGGTTGGCAAAGCACCTGAGCCAAATCGGGCTCGATCTTCACGTCAATGGTTGCAATTGACAATACGCGGTTGCCGAGCACCGTCAAAGAAGCCTCGATCAATTCTGCGAGCGATGCCGGAAGCATCCGATCGGAATCCATCCGGCCGAAGACCCGAAGGCCTTGAACAATTTTTGCCGTGCGGTCTGCCCCTTCCTTGATACCGGCAATCAACTGGCGTGACTCGTCTTTGAGGAAGTTCAAATCCAGTTTTTTCACCTTTTCCTTCACGAGCGCCAGCGCTTTCAGCTCCTCTTCCGTCAACCGAGAGCGGTCGTCCTTTTGCTCGGCTGAAGCAGCGTCGAAGTCCATTTTTTCCGACAACACCCCAGCGTACGCGTCGAGAATATCGATCAAATCGTCGAGGTCCCGTTCGAGCGATCCTGCATTGGATTTTACGTAGTTGATTGGATTGTTCAATTCGTGGGCAATGCCTGCGGTCATCTGTCCAAGCGAGGCCAATTTTTCCGACTGAATCAAATGGTTCTGTGCACCCCGAAGTTCTTCAAGAGCCCACTTCAACTCGTCGTTTGCCTGAGAGAGCTCCACGGTGCGTTCCGAGACACGCCCCTCAAGTTGGGCATTTTGCTCCTTGACGATGGCCTCATTTTCCATCGATGCAGCGAGCGCCTTGGCATTGGCCTCCTCGCGCTCCTTTTTCAACTGATTGATTCGGTCGCCCAGTGCAAAGCTCAGCAAGAGCATCTCTAGGATGGTGCCCAATGGGAGGAAAATTGCCGTGACGGCTGTGTTCGGGAGGACGTTAAAATCACGGAGCGCCTGGGTTGTCACGCCGGCTAAAAAGAAACTCCAAGCCAACAGAAACCAGCCCGCCGAAGGGGAGCCACGGCGCAGGCACACCACCGACAGCATCAGAATCATTGGTGCGGAGAGGGCGCCGAGATTGACAAGGTTGTATGAGAATGAAGTGAATCCACCAACACCCGCAATGAAGGCAACACCGTACACAACGTAGAGCGCCTTGATGAACTTATCCCACCCTGGAGCAAATGTTTGGACGCGCAAAAACGAGCGCGTAAACGACAGGGCGGCCAAACCACTCGCCGCACCCACAATCACAAGTCCATTGGTGCTGAGCCATTGGGAATCGCCCCACAACAAGCGATCATATCCGTTGAACGCCCATTGGACCAAAGCGACGGTCACCACGACCATGACATAGCGGAAGTAATCAATCTGGCCTGTGCTCATAAAGAGGAACAGGTTGTAAAGCAGCATCGCCAGCACGATGCCAGTGTAAAGGGCGAAAATGATGTTGCGGTTATCGGAGTGCTCCTCCCACCGCGACGGGGTCATGCGCTCAAACGGCATGACGAGTTGCTTGCCCGAAACCACCCGAACAACAAGTTGCCGTGTCGGGTTGAGCGGCCTAGAAAAACGTGGCAATACACGGTTGCGGTTCACCTCCACGGCAGCCCCCATTTCAGCAGCGCGCACCACACGCTCCCCCTCAATTTCATACCACGCGACACTGTCGAGCGTCGGGTTGTGAATGACAATCAGGTCCTCCACCGGACCGTCCTGCCAGCCGTCGATGATGACCCAAAACGCAGACTGCGATGTGAGCGCGTTGACCAATTGACCCTTCACCGGCTCCGAGTTAGCATGCAGCGCCTCGAGCGGGGTGAACACACGGTCGACGTCTTCCACCAGCCACAAATGCAAGGAATCGGGCTCCTGATCCGTGGTGATTTGCCGTTGGCTGATTAAGCGCTGCTGGGCATTTTTTCCACAGGAACTCAAACCTCCTGACAACAAGACAATCAATGCTGCAAACGCCGCTAAAGAAAACCAACGGGAAAGAGGCCCGGAGTGCTTCATGCCAGCCCGTTGTCAATGTGATAAGCAACTGAACCGAACCGTCCCTTCAACTCATGACATTGACTCGGCTCTTCGGCCATGGCGCGCACGAAATTCTGAACGAATTCTTGGGAATTGCTCAGAGATTCTGGCGATACAAAGTGACCAATTTCCGACAGAATTGGTGATGTGGGATAGTCAAAAGATCCTGCAACGCCCACATCTTTCATGATGTCAAAGCCCAAGCTTCGCTGCATAGCATTCATATTCCGGCCCATAAAGGCAAAACCATGGCGGATGTCAACCACGGGCATCACACCCAACCCTGCACAGGCCATCGGCACCATGCCGATGCCAGCCACCGCCACCTCGCGATGGCTCCACAACGCACAGAATTCACCGCAGCCCTCGTCCATATGGCTCTCAACAATCTGGCTCACCTCTGGGTAACCGGTTGAGACTGCACGCTCCATCGGCAGCCGATTGAAAGCCGTTCGCCGCATCAGGCGCATGCCCGAAAGCACGCGATCGCCTGCCGCATCAAGCAGCATAAATACCGTGTGATCCGGGCTGCCCACCCAAGAGCGGTCCATGGAGGTGAGGTTCTTGATGCCTGCGGCCAGCAGCACCTCACGGTGACCTGATAAAAATTGCTCGCAACTTGAGACGTCCTCATCTGCCCGAAAGATGCGCAGGCACACCTCAGATAATACGTTAGCTGCGTCAACCGACTCAAGCGGGATGCGCGACGGTGATGTGCTCATGGATGTCGAAATGAAGTCGTTGGTCTGCAATGGGTTCTCCAAGCAGTATACGGCGAATGATATGGGCCAAAGCGCCGGACCCCATCGCCACGTCAGAATACAATTGAGGCCAGCTCACCAAGGTTTTACCCACCTGTTCGAGCGAACGCAAGGCCGGTTCAGAGGCCGTGTCCAAGTCCACCCACGCGTTGAGCATCTCAGGCGTCCAAGCTGTGGCCTCAAGCATTTCACTCATTTGCTCAGGGGTGAAGCGCCCGTGCAAGAAGTTCTCCGTCGATTCGGTGTCGTAGCGCTCAATGTCAATCATGCCCCGATCATTGGTCTCCATAATCAGAGGGATGCGGCGGTCGCGTGCAGCGATGCGCAACAGGGCCTTTGCCGAGACGCCGTCACAGGCGTCCACCACCAAATCCAGGTCGTCCATGAATTCTGCGACGCGGCCTTTTGTAAAGCCTTCAGGGAAAATCTCCACCTTGAGATAGGGATCAATTTCAGCGATGCGTCGGGCTATTCCGACTGCTTTCGACTGGCCCAAATCACAAACCGATGCAGGGATGCGGTTGAGATTCGAAAGTTCAATGATGTCGTGATCGGCCAATTTTAAGCCGCCCACAATGCGTTCCATGGCCAGTGCCATCGCCGTGCTCTGCCCCACTGAAAGTCCCACAACGCCAACAGTTTTTCCGGACAAATTGCGCTGCTCGCCGTGGTCGATTTTCAAAGCGTTGCGGTTGGTGCGGACGGCTACAAACTCGGCTTCCTCGAGCAACAGCACAGCTTCAGCACGCCACGGGTACCACACCCACGTTCCATAGAAGCCTGTGGAAGAGTCCGCCTGACGTTGGGCTAGCAGCGCATCGGCTGCCGCCTTTGAAGGCGAGCGGTCGGGCTGAGCACATCGACACCACTCGGCCCACTGCTGATCAAAAGAAGCGGTGCTCAACACGATTTCTCGGCCGGCGCGAAAATGTTCCCATGCGGACAATTCCGACGCTGAACTTGTCACGAAGCACTTAAAGTCGATGTTCACAGACGCCGGGTCAGTCATGCATCTAATTTCAGCTGCAGCGGCCCGCGTTTTCAGGGCGTCAGGCGACCTTTATCCACACAAGGGCGTTGAGTCCGTCGATAATCTCACAAAAGTTTGTCTCCGTGCGCAACTTCTACAGCGCAACTTGCGTAGGTCTAAGCACCATGCTCCTTTCAAGTCCTACTTTCAGCGTTGAACTTCTCCCAAACGCGATCGCCTACCGCCCCGAACTCTTCACAGGATTGGACGCCATTTTACCGCGTCTTGACTGCTTGCTTGAGGACGTGTGGTCTGGGGACAAAGGTGCTGCGACTGAGGTCTTAATCACGGCCAATTTAGGCCAAGCCGAAGCCGACGCTCGATCCGTCTTTTATGTTGGGCCGATCACCGACACAGAAAGCTTGGCGCGTGTCATTGAAAACAAGCCCCACTTCCGATTGGTGCCCATTCAGTATGACACCGCCCAATGGCAAAAGAATTTCACGCGCTTCATCATGGAGATGCGCATTGCCCAGCGCAATGCCCTCGACTTGAAAGTCTTCCTCAGTTCGAGCGGCTTGAGCTCAGGCCGACGTGCCAGTTGAGCACTCGCGCCGCAAAGCACAACTTCAAAGCCCTTCGGCCTTCATTTTTTCGTAGCCTCCAGCCAAGGCATTGGCCATATCGCGGATTGCCACAAGCGACGCCTCCGTGTCCGCCCCTACTTCTACGCCCTTCAGGCGCAGCAATAGCCAGCCGTACAGCGCCGTCAGCACGCCCTCAACCTCGCTCTTGCCCGGCTCGCCGCGCTTTTCCATTTCCTGCAAATGCGGAGTCGCCGCCTCGTATACCCGCTTGTAATCCTCGTCACCGGTGACATCAAGAAGCGTGCGGTGCAGCACCACCAGCTCCATCATCACCTCATCAAGTTCAACGAGATGGCCGGTTTTCTCCAAACCTTCAGCCCGCATTTTCAACATCAGATCGGCAAACCACTTGAGCTCCACCTCGAGACGGTCGCCGCCATAAGCTGCTTGCAGATGTCCGCGCAAAGTGCTCAAATCGAAGCTAATGGCCCGCGCCAAATCCTCCATTTGCCACATATACAGAATATACTCCACCACATGCGCGCGGAGCTTCTCATCCGCTGTATTCATCAAATTCGACGTCTCGTTCATACCAATGCTTGCTTTCTGGCCTCAGCCATTTTTAAAAACACCCGCTCCACCTCCGGAATCAAGTCACGCGCAAACTGCTCCAATTGCCCCTGTGTTAGAGACGACTCTGCAACGCGATAAGTCTGCTCAAGTGGGCCCCAAGTGAACTGCACATGGTATTTCTCATTCCAATGTTGCACCACTATGCGCATGGATGGGTGGGAAATATTAAGAATACTACGCACGGTGGAGGGGATGTGATGACGTTCTTGAGGCTGCAAAAATACTGCGGGTATTTAAACTTCTCAAGATGACGTTAATCCTTTCAGCTTCTCGGCCGTTCTTCCTTGCCATGCCTTACCAATTCAAAGCCTGTAGTTTCAGCCGAATCGGGGGATTGCTAACCCTCGCCCTGCTGCTCGCAATTGATTTTTCTGCGGTCGCTCAAGTCGGGCGTGGCGGCGGGCGTGGCGGCGATGGTGAGCGTCGCGGAGGCGAACGACCCAAAATTGGCCAGATCTTCGGGCGTGTCAAGGACGCCCAGACGGGCAAAGCGATTGATTTTGTGAGCATTGCGGTGCTGAGTCAGTCCGATAGCAGCACGGTGGGTGGCGGCATCACCGACAAAAGCGGCCGATTCGACATCAAAGAACTGCCCGTAGGTCGGTACATCGCACAGGTCATGTTTATGGGGTACGTCACCCAGACGGTGAGCGACATCCGACTCATCCCCAAAGGTGGCACCGTACAAGACCTCGGAACGATTCACTTGGAGGCCGACGTCCAAGCCCTAGAAGCTGCTGAAGTCATCACCCAAAGCTCAAGCCTTGAAATGCTCATCGATCGCAAGGTCTTTCATGTGGGCAACGACCTGAACGCCGTCGGGTCCAACGCCACGGAATTGCTTCGCAATGTGCCTTCCGTGGACGTGGACATCGACGGAACAATATTCTTGCGCGGCAGTGCAAATGTCACAATCCTCATCGACGGGCGGCCCAGCGGCCTGACGGGCAGCACAGGCGAAGCCCTTTTGGAGCAAATCCCCTCCAGCACGATCGATCGCATCGAAATTATTACCAACCCCTCGGCCAAATTTGACCCCGAGGGCATGGCTGGTATTCTGAACATCATCCTCAAAAAGGACAAATTGCGCGGTCTCAATGGCCAGCTCGAAGGGACGTTCGGCACTGGGGATAACCACAGCGGGTCATTCAACGGCAATTGGCGCACGACCAAACTAAACGTCTTTGCAAACTTCGCGAACAACAACCGCAACGGCTTCCGCTCGGGCGACAGCTTCCGAACGCAGTTTTTCACCGACTCGACATCGTCTCTTGACATCGAAAGCATGAACACCACCTCGCGTTCTAGCCTGTCAGGCCGCTTCGGCGTAGACTACTCGCCTTCTCCACGCACCACATGGAATGTGGGGCTGCGCATCAACGACTCGGGAAATGCGTCCTCGGGCTGGGCGGCAAACCGTGAGACCTTCAGCACCGATTATGCCCTGGACCAATTCACCTCCAGCGTCGGTGAAGGCTCTAGAATTTCACAAGATCTCGACGCTGGCTTTCAGCGCACCTTCGGATCAGACGACCACAATATAAAAGCCTCTGTGCGGCTTTCCCAAAGCAACGGTATGTCCAACGATTCAATCTTCATCCAGACATTTGATGGGCTTGATGCCGGAGCTTACCCCGATGGATACGACGTTCCGATGACCGATGAATTTCTGGCCTTTGTCAATTCCAATGATCCGGAAAACGTCAAACTGAACTTGCAAGCAGACTATGAAAGACCGCTTGAACACGACGGAAAACTCGAGCTCGGATGGCGTACCACTGACCGCTTCACGGTGGAGGATCAACAGAACTTCACGGCCGACACGGCCATGAACTCCACCTCACAAGAATTCAAATACGGTGAGCAAATCCACGCCGCATACACCACTTGGGGCCGGAAGTTCGGCGCCTTCGGTCTGCAGCTCGGCGGCCGGCTCGAGCAGGTGTTCACCTCGGCTGAAGTGCTGCGCGCCGGCGGTGAGGGTGGCAACGAAGATTCGGCGTTCAAGAACGATTACTTCAGCCTCTACCCTTCTGTAAATGTGAACTACACTGTGGACGACCGCAACCAATGGCAAGCCAGTTTTTCTCGCCGTATCAACCGCCCGCGCAGCCGACAAATCAACCCGTACATCAACAATGCCAACCCCCGCGAATTGCGCGTAGGCAATCCCTTTTTGCTGCCCGAGTACACAAACAGTGTCGAGCTGAATCACCAGCTCACAACGCGCAGTGGTTCGTTGACTTCAGGCCTGTACTACAAACACACCACCGATGTGATTCGCCGTTACCGCTGGACGGATTCCAGTGGTGTTTCGACAAGCACGTTTGTAAACCTTGCCTCCCAACAAAATTTCGGGGCTGAGATTGTGGGCATGTGGCGCCCCAGCGAAAAGTTGTCCCTTCGCGGCAATGCGAGTTGGTATGTTGAACAGTCCGACGGCTCCAACCTCGAAGCTGACCTAGGCAACAACGGCGTGCGCATGATGCTCGGAGGGCAAGTCACAGCCGTGCTCCCGCGCCTGTACAAGTTGCAGATTGACGGCCGATTCATGGCGCCGTCGACGCATCTGCAAGGCGATTTCAGTGGCTTCAAAACGATGAATATGGCGGTGAGCAGAGATTACTTTGATGGCAAATTGCGTTGCACCGCACGCGTTTCAGATGTGTTCAATTCACGTCAATTCTCCTTCACTTCGAGCGCTTCGAACTTCGAGCTTGAAAGTCTACACAAGCGTCAGTCGCAGTTCTTGTACCTGAGCGCGATGTGGAAATTTGGAAAACTCGAAGCGGGCAATCGACGCAAAGGCGGCTCCCGCGGAGGCGAAAGTGGCGGGTCGCAAGGCGGAGGTGGTGGTGACATGGAGTTTTAACCGTACCCGTTGGACGGTCCACGCTGCTCCCAAGCCACGGCTGCGTCGTTGCGCCATGCGCGGCGCGGGACGAATGGTTTGGGAACGAAAAGTCCACTGCCGAGGAGCATCAGCACGCGCAAAGCCGGGTGACGGAAGCGGAATGCCAGCGTGAGCTGCACAGGTAAAGCGCCCATTCCACTCTTAATTTCCAATGCGGTGCGCCCCATGATGACGCGTCGCGCCCCACGCTCCAAACCCCAGCGTACAAACTCGACGAGCATGCGCTGATATAGGCCGAGTTCTTTGTTGCTCGAGGGCTCAAAGCCCACGAAATAGGCTTCGATGGTTCCGGTTCCAGGTTCGCATATACCACATTGGAATCCAACCCAACGACCGTCGCAGCGGTAGGCAATCAACCTGAAATCGTCGCCGAGTTCGCGTTTGAGGCGAGAAAAATCGCCGGGCTCCAAGCCGCCCATCACCACGCTCGCCCGGTCGTACACCGCACAATACAGACCATACAATATGGCCGACATCTCCTCGGCTTGTTCAGCATCGAGTTCGCGCAATTCAACGCGGTCGCTGCGCTGTAAGATCGACTTCACCCTGGTCCGGGCCTTCGTCCGTAGGGCATCCATCCAGTCTTCGAGCTGATGCCAAGTTGACTCAAGTGGCACCACCATCACCGGGTCAAAAGTCAATTTCACCCAACCTCGGCGTCGCATGCGACACAAGCCGATATCAGCATCGGGCAATTGGTCTTTGAGCATCCAAGCAGCGACACGGGGGCGCCCCGCCTCAGCCTCCGTGAAGCTCAATTCACGAAATGCGGCATCCACGCGAGCAGCCGCCTGAGGCTCTTCAAGTCCAGGCTCAAAAGCATACGCGTGCGGTCCACTGGCCAGCGCTTGGCCAGCCAGCCACACCCAAAAAGTGAAAGGGCGCCCGCCAGGGTGCAAGATGCTGTTAACCCGGCGCATAATCCAGCCCATTTTCAGGTGGCCTGCCGGAGCACGGCTTTCAACCTGAACGCGTTGAAATACAGCAACACCCATAATCTGATTGCCAACCGGCCGCGCAAGGTCTTGCCACACTGCAAATCTGAATTCAACCTTTGCGTGGCCTTCCATAGCGCGCAAGTACCGTGAGCTCATATAAGCCGACCGACCGCCCACTACACGGTCCCATTCTTGAGCGCGGTCCGCAGGAATACGGCCCCACCACATCGTAGGGCCAGTGGGCACAGACGGATAATCAATATCTTTGATGGTGCTCAAACGGTGTGGAGATTTCACTGCGCGCGCAAAACTACTGCCTATGCGGGATGCTCCCATTCTTTTTTATGACGGCCGGTGTGCGAGGTGTCGATGGGGGGTGCGTTGGCTGCTACGGGGCGAGTTGAAAAAGCGAGGTAGAGAGCGGGACGGCTTGCGTTTTGCGCCACTTGAGGGCAAAACAGCCCAAGATTTGCTGGGAGCTGAATTCGAGGCAGACAGTGTGATTTTATGGCAGTCGGGGCAACTGTGGATGGAGGACCGCGCAGTAATTGAGGCCCTAAAAGCGAGCGGACATAGCATTATTGCTTTCATGCTAAACGCTGTTCCGCACGCCCTCAGACGCGCCATCTACCGTTGGTGTGCTCGGCATCGGAGGCGAAATGTGCCGGAAGACTGCCCCTTAGACGGCAGCACTCTCCACTGTGCTGGCGGCCCACTGCTGCCTTAAAACGCGGACTATGCCCAGGGTGATGAGCAATAAAACCAAGATGCCCCCTAGCAGAGAAGCCGCCACTCCAAGAGAGAACATCCTGGAACTGAACGACATATGAATGTCGTGGGCACCTGGCGGCACGACCACAGCGCGAAGCAAATAGTTGACGCGAAGCAATTCAGCCGGCTGACCGTCGATTGTAATCGCCCAACCGTCATCGTAATGAATCTCAGAGAAAATAACCAAGCCCCCCTTTTCAGAGTCCACGTGATAGCTCGGGGCATCGGGGATGTACTCGGTGAGCTCAACCGAAGCGGCCCCAGGGTCCAGCGGGCCAGCCATTGATGCTGGACCTGAAACATTCAAAGCGGCAACCGCCTCAGCGTGCTCAGGCGGAACGATGGCATGTCGCGGGTTGGTCAAGCGCTTGAGTCGGGCGATTTCATCATCCGGGTCACCGGCCATTTCGATCGAAGAAGCAAACCATCCCGGTCCCAACGCCAAGGGATTAGGGATGGGGCGTTTGGTCTTGTCATACACCAGATACTTCGTGTTGAGCATGTTGTGCATGGGCATGCTGGCCAAAGCTGCACTCAAGTCCGTGTTGGCTTGCTCGATAAATTTGCGCTGCTCGGGCATGAGCATGTGGTCGATGAGATCTTGATAGCGGCGGAGTTTAGCCCCATGATAGCCGCCCACATTGCGGTGGAAATAACACGAGCGGGCGTCGTTGAACGCCCCCTGCAAATCAATGATGCGGTAGTGATTGTTCTCCTTGAGTTCCGAAAACTCAGCCGAGTGCTTCACCTTTTCAAAGTTCCTTCCGCGCACCGCAGCGTTACCGTACTGCTTCTTCACGAATTCACGTTCAAACTGTACGGCCGATTCAATTTTTGCCAACAGCTCAGCATTGCCTTGGGTTTCCAGAGCAAAAATTTCCAAATCAGAAGGTGTGGCCTCCCAGGGGTATATGTAATCAAAGAGCTTAATCCATCCCTTATCGGCCGACTGGTACCGGCGGTCCACTTGGAACAGGTCCACCGTCGAAATGCCCACGAGCGCCGCAATGGGAATCCACTTGACTTGAGACAGCTTGGCATCAGCCGACATTTTCACAACAGCTAACAGTCCAATTCCAGCCGCCATTGCAAAGCCGATACTGCGCGCGGTGTCGGCCCTGAATATCTTCAGACGCTCGGACAGAGCCTGGCCCATGCCAACTTGTTCAATAGCCTGGTCTGGACGGATGTAGCTCTGAAAATCAAAGAACAACTCGGGGAAGAGATAAAAAGCTATGAGCAGCACAGCCGGAGCGGCGGCTGAGAACCAAAGTTTCTTGCCCCAAGCCAGTTTTGAATTGGCTGCATCACGCAACAAGACACCCACGCCCACCACCGTCATCAACTGCAACAAGACCAGCATCATTTTAGTGTCCCTGAACTTGGAAAAACCCGGCACCGAATCAAGGAAGAAATCTGTGAGCCAGGAGGCGTCTCGCCAAGACAGGACAATGGCCAAAACTCCGACAACCAAAAAGGCCCAACGTATGCGATCGCGCATGAGAATCAGCGACATAAGGAAGAGCGAAAACAGAACCGCTCCAAAGTAAAATGCACCGGCTGTAAAGAGCTGCTCACCCCAATAATAAGGGCTCGACCCGCCCTTTATATCAGGGACGATTACGCTCCACCACTCGCCTTGAGACATCGAATATTGGAGGACGTAGCCTTTGTACAGGCCCGTTTCGTCTTGCTCTTTTTCTTCAGATTCCGATAAAATGGACTCCCCGCGTGTGGTCTGCGGCATGTACTCCACGGTCGGAGCCAGGACATCTGTGCTGGGTAAAATCGCCAGCGCCCCGGTCGCAGCAAGAACCGCACTCACCTTGATGAACTTTCGCAATGCCCCCTCGCCCCACATTCGCACAGCCTCAACAACGGCCACAGCTACCAACAAGTAAAGCAGGTAGTACGACATCTGCGGGTGGTTCGAGGCGATATGCATCGTCGTCCATATCAAGGCCAACGTTGCGCCGCCCCACAAGCTCCGCCGGTAAGCCAGCAGTATGCCTGCCAGCACCCCGGGCATCGTTGCGATGGCTCTGACTTTTGCTGCGTGACCTGCCGACAAATACAGCACGTTCACGCTCGAAAGTCCAAATCCGATGCCCACCAAAGCCGCAATCCACGGGCTACAGCCCAGTACCAAGGCTAGAATGTACGCTGAGATCATGGCCAACCACATATAGTTGGCCGGTCGAGGAAAACCCAGCATCACCGTATTGGTAATGTACTTACTAGCCTGAAAATCAGCATTCGCTCCCAATTGGAATGTGGGCATCCCACCAAACATATTGTCCGACCACAGGATAGAACGGTCGTGTTTCTCCCACCAATCATCCACCTCCTTCGAAGTGGCGATGTAATGCTCAATGTCCACCATCTTGTTGCGGTGGTTCTTGAAAGCCTTTGGGTAAAAACTAGCTACAATGATGATCATGCCGGCAATGGCGACCAAGTGCGGCAAGAGTTTGCGCAACATCCGGCGCAGGCGATCAACGGTTGAATGTGCATTTGACATGCCGGCCAAATTACAGACGCGCAGCACGCCGTCAACAGCCCGAGCGTCAATCCTCGTCGAGCTCTTCGTAATCTACGTAGTCCCCCAATTCGGCATCCGATGGCTTCTGCTTGGCTGCGGTTGATCGCGCTGACCCGCGCTGACCCGCCGCGCTGCTAGGCTCCGGACCACCACGACCGGCTTCTTTTCCAGCAGCCCACAAATTCAGACGTCGAAAGACGTACCAAGCCAACACCAGCCAAACCAGAGTTTTGAGCAGCCCAAGCAACATATTACTTGCTCAAGTACAGGTTGCGCTCGGAGTACACCTTGCGGAAAAAGGGGTCGCGCAAATCTTTGATAAATTGAATGCCCTCGCCTGTTGATTTCATCTCAGGCCCGAGCTCCTTGTTTACCTCGGGGAACTTCTCGTAGCTGAACACAGGGATCTTCACTGCGTAGCCTCGGCGCTTGGGAGAGAACTTGAAATCGCTCACCTTCTTCTCACCGAGCATCACCTGCGTGGCGTGCTGAACATAGGGCTCGCCGTACGCCTTGGCAATGAACGGCACCGTTCGCGAAGCGCGGGGATTGGCCTCAATCACCAAGACCTGGTCATCCTTGACAGCAAACTGCATATTGATCAGTCCCACTGTTTTCAAAGCCACTGCTACACGGCACGTAATTTCCTCAATTTGCTCAAGCACCAAATCGCCCAGATTGTATGGTGGAAGCACGGCATACGAGTCACCTGAGTGGATGCCCGCCGGCTCGATATGCTGCATCACTCCAATGATGTACACGTCCTTGCCATCGCATATGGCGTCCGCCTCACACTCGATGGCGCCTTCCAAGAAATGGTCGAGCAAAATGTTGTTCCCCGGCATTTCACGAAGAATCTCAACCACATGGTGCTCAAGTTCCTCCTCGTTGATTACAATCTTCATGCGCTGGCCTCCCAGCACATAGCTCGGTCGAACCAACAACGGAAAGCCCAAATCCCGGCTCAGCTCCACCGCCTCTTGCGCATTGTGCACGGTTCCGAACTTCGGATACGGGACCTCCATATCTTTGAGCAAGTTTGAAAATTGGCCTCGGTCTTCGGCAATGTCTAGCGCTTTGTAACTCGTCCCCAACACCTTGATTCCATACCGATCGAGCTTCTCAGCGAGCTTCAAAGCCGTCTGCCCCCCAAGCTGCACGATAACTCCCTCGGGCTGCTCGTGGCGGATGATATCGTAGATATGCTCCCAGAACACCGGCTCGAAATAGAGCTTGTCGGCCGTGTCACTATCCGTAGAAACCGTCTCCGGGTTGCAGTTGATCATAATCGTCTCGTAACCCGACTTGCGCGCCGCAATCACGCCGTGCACACAGCAATAATCAAACTCGATGCCTTGGCCGATGCGGTTCGGGCCGCTGCCCAGAATGATCACCTTTTTTCGGTCCGATCGCACGCTCTCATTGCGCTCCCCAAACGTACTGTAGTAGTACGGCGTCTGGGCCTCAAACTCCGCAGCACACGTGTCAACTAGGCGGTAGCTGCGCACCACATCCAAAGCGTCGCGACGATTGTACACCTCGCTTTCAAGGCAACCCATCAAGTGAGCAATCTGCCGGTCTGCATAGCCTTTTTGTTTGGCCTCGAGCATCAGATTGCGAGGAATACCCTCCACAGTGCACGCCCCGATGCGCCCCTCAATCTCTAGTAAATCCTCAATCTGGCTCAAAAACCACGGATCAATCTGCGTGCGCTCGTGTACGGTTGATATCGGAATCCCGAGCTTCAGGGCATCGTACACGTGGAACAGCCGGTTCCAAGACGGGTGGCTCAATGAGTGCAGAATGGCGTCCTGATCGCGCAGCTCTTTGGCGTCCGCGCCCAGGCCGTTTCGCTTAATCTCCAAAGACTGGCACGCCTTCTGAAGCGCTTCTTGAAAGCTCCGGCCAATGGCCATCACCTCACCCACGGACTTCATTTGAAGCCCGAGCTGCCGATTGCATCCCTCAAACTTATCGAAGTTCCAACGGGGAATTTTCACGATCACGTAATCGAGCGTCGGCTCAAAAAACGCGCTGGTCGTCCCGGTGATCGGATTCTTCAGCTCGTCGAGATGATAGCCGATGGCCAGTTTCGCAGCAATTTTTGCGATTGGATAGCCCGTCGCCTTCGACGCAAGAGCTGAAGAACGGCTCACGCGCGGGTTGATCTCGATGGCAATGATATCCTCCTTCTCGTCATTGCTCACGGCAAATTGAACGTTGCATCCGCCGGAAAAATCACCGATCGAGCGCATCATCCGGATCGCCATGTCACGCATCCGTTGGAAGGTCGTGTCGCTCAACGTCATGGCCGGGGCGACCGTGATGCTGTCCCCCGTGTGGATGCCCATCGGGTCGAAATTCTCAATCGAGCAGATAATGATCACATTGTCATTGGCATCTCTGAGCAATTCCAATTCAAACTCTTTCCAGCCCAACAACGCCTTATCGAGCATCACCTCATGGATGGGTGAGCTGTGCAAACCCCGGGTCAAGAGCGTGTCGAAATTTTCGCTGTTGTGAACGATGCTCGCGCCCGCTCCGCCGAGTGTAAATGACGGTCGAATGCAGATCGGAAATCCAAATTCCTGCGCCACTTCCTTGCCCTCAAGAAAGCTCTTAGCCGTGGCCTGTGGGGCCATAGGAACGCCAATTTTCTCCATCAACTCGCGGAAGCGTTCGCGGTTTTCTGTGATGTCAATCGCGTCAATTTGCACCCCGATAATCTGCACCCCAAACTCGGACCAAAGGCCGATTTCGTTGCACTCAATGCACAAATTCAGTGCTGTTTGACCGCCCATCGTCGGCAACACCGCATCGATATTGTGCGCTTTCAATATGGCCTCAATAGACGCGGCTTCTAGCGGCTCGAGGTAGATGTGATCCGCCACAACGGAATCCGTCATGATGGTCGCAGGGTTTGAATTGATGAGGATGACCTCGATGCCCTCTTCGCGAAGTGAACGAGCTGCTTGTGACCCGGAATAGTCGAATTCGCAGGCCTGGCCTATGACAATGGGTCCACTTCCTATGATTAGGACGGACCGGATGCGCTTATCTCTCGGCATTTTTTTTTTCCGACGCACGCAAGAGCGCATCCGTCGGTTTGGGCAGAGCGAAATTAGGCACGGATTTTCATTTGACCGACCTTCGCTTCGATGGATATGCATCCCAATTTTGAGTCCTCAAGCCAAGCCCCTGTCCGCAAGCTTTTCACCCGCGGTGACCTTGCGATTGAGTACGTCTTGTGGGGCGCAAAGACAGGCGGAAAATTGGCGCTGGTCGCTTTCCATGGGTTTTCTCGTCCCCTCGAAGACATGGCAGCT
Organism: Flavobacteriales bacterium; assembly: GCA_029242765.1. Classification (GTDB taxonomy): domain Bacteria; phylum Bacteroidota; class Bacteroidia; order Flavobacteriales_D; family Sanyastnellaceae; genus UBA8752. The sequence goes on from JAQWTJ010000019.1 coordinate 25,309, forward strand.
CTGCTTCCATACCTGCGCGCGAATGAAGCGCTACTCGCGATTCACCTCCCCGCACACGGCCGAAGTTCGGGCCATCACCGGCCGCTTGAATTGGACGAATGGGCCGATGCCATGGAGGCGCTCGTTGCAGAGCTCGGACTGAGTTTAGGTGGACGCACCGTGGCCTACAGCCTGGGCGGGCGGGTCGGCCTCTCTTGGTGGATGGCCCGCAATGATGCGATGAGCGAGCTCATTTTGATCGCCCCCGATGGACTACGCAAATCGCCGGGATACGCTTGGTCGGTCGACACCCTTGCGGGCCGCAGTATCCTCAAGCGAAGTTTAAAATGGCGGGGCGCCATGGTGCGATGGACGGATCGCTTGCTGCGCTGGGGATTGATTGACAAACACCACCACCAATTCTCGCTTTTCCATCTCGAAAGCGACCCGATATGGTCCATGGTGCAGGACTGTTGGCTGAGCATGCGCCGCTTCTGGCCTTATAACCTGGAGGCCTTTCTCAAATCACGCAACGGCCGTGTGCAAATTCACCTTGGAGAGCGCGATCAGATCATTCCGCCGTCGGTCGGGCGCAAATTTGCACGTCACACCCCGGTCACATTCCACCCCTTCGGCCACAGGCTCATTCGGCCCGAAGTACTCGACGTTATTTTCGCCCCAACGACATCGGCAGACAAGCCATGAACAAAAGCCACCTCCCTTCCGACACGCACCCCATGTGGATTGAACGACTCGATCGTGATTTCGCCGAACAAAAAAAGGGATGGGTGGCCCTGGTCGATCCGGACGCCGTACAGAACGGAGGCGACTTGGATTGGCTTCAAGCCGCTGAACCACACAGCATTTTTCTGGGCGGCTCACTCGTCAGTGAGGGCGACATGGCCCGGACCGCAGCCTGGATTCGAGAGCGCACTTCGAGTCCACTTGTGCTCTTTCCAGGCTCGCCTACACAACTCACCGCAGAAGCGGACGCTTTGCTTTTTCTATCGGTCATATCGGGCCGAAACCCAGAAGGCCTGATTGGGGCACATGTGCAGGCCGCGCCGAGCATCCGCGCATTGAACCTAGCGCCCGTCCCTTGCGGCTACATGCTCATCGATGGCGGCCGGCCAACGGCAGCCTCATACATGAGCGGCACCACGCCCCTGCCTGCGGACAAACCCGACTTGGCTGCGACTACAGCTCTGGCTGGATACTACCTGGGGCTGCGCTGCATCTACCTCGACGCAGGCAGCGGTGCCGAACACGCCGTAGACGCCGAAATGATTCGGGCCGTGCGCAAAGCTGTGCCCCTGCCCATCATCGTCGGCGGTGGCATTCGGTCTGTGGATGCTGCGTTGGACGCCTGGTCCGCCGGAGCCGACCTGGTCGTCATAGGCAACGCCTTGGAACAGCACCCCGAACTGAGCAGCGCTCTGACCGCTCAAAAATCGTAGCTCAAACCCACTGAGAAATGGCGCCCAGCTTGCGGGTAATAGAAGTTCTCTGTCACCGTGTCTCCCCATATGTAGCTGTAGGTGTAGCCATTGGAACTGTATGATGCGTCCAAGGCATTGTGCACCCAAAGGTCGATGCGAAGAGCCGACTCCTCGTTCAATTGGCGAGACCACGTGGCCCTCAACTCAGCCACGTTGTACGCCTCAATGGAGCGATTTTCATTGGACGTGTTGTCTAGAAATTGGCGACCGACGTGTTTGAATAAAACCTCCAAATCCAACGATTGGCGCGAAGAATTCAGCGCATGCCAGAGCAACTGAGCGCCTGCAATTGAGCGGGGGCTGAAGGCAATGTCCGCGTCTTCATGGGCCATGGTGAGGATGTCAAAACCGTCTGTGTAGTCGTACAGTACTTCGTCATACCGCGCAATGCTCGAGCGCATCAAAGTGAGCTGCGCACTGAATTCCAGTGCATCCCAAGCCTGCCAACCCGCCTCGAGTTCGAGCCCCGTGCGGACCGAAGCGTCGACGTTCGCGCGGATGGGCGTTCCGACGTCGTTGAGCGCGCCGGTGAGCACGAGCTGGTCCTTGTAGGCCATGTGGAATGCGGTGAGAGCAACGGCTGCTTTTGAAAACCGGGCTTTGTATCCCAATTCCAAATCGCTCAAACGCTCAGGTCGGGGAGTCGAGCCTGGGGCATCGATCCAATCGGCACGCGAAGGCTCCTTATTTGCCACCGCCCAAGACGCAAAAACGAGCTCCTCATCACTGAGACGGTAATCCAGCCCCAGCTTGGGGTTGAAAAATAAAAAGGTCGCCGAGTCGCCGTCGATTTCAATCAAGCGCAAGTCGCTATCGATCCCCTTGGCACTGTAGTCCACGTAGCGCGCCTGCACATCAACTGTCAACTGAAGACGGCCGTCGTTCGAACGTTGGGCCAGGCGTACAAATGCTGATCCGTCGAGCTTCAGTCCATTGCTCTGGTAATAGCGATATCCCGTTGCGACGGGCGGCATGCCCGTAGCGGCAGAGGCCGGCGCATCGAGCCACACCAAAGATCCGAAGTGATCCCCATCATACACGTGGTAAGCCACGCCCGATGTCAGCGCAGCCCTCGCCCAATTCCGAGAAGCCCCGGCCACCAGCCCGTAAAAGTCATTGTCAAGGTGGCGACGACGGACCACATCAGCCGCATCAGTTGTATCGCCTGTCGAAGAAATAACGGGTTGCAGCCCGTAATTGGACAACGCATGGCCCGGCTTGAACTGTTCGTAATAACCCGCACCGGCCGTCCAGTGCAAGGCCGTAGAAAAGTTCCAGCCTGATAGCCGTTGCTCCACATGGAACTGGTGATGCTTCTGGCCGTAGTCGTCCACCTCGTCATCGTAGGTGTAGTAGTTCGCGCGGCGCCCCAAAGTGAGCAAATCATAAGTCTGGCGCTCGCTGTAGCCTTGTCCCGTTGCCCAAGTGGAGATTGCCGCGGCGTCATCGCTAAGCGCCACTTCCGGCACGCCCCACCACGCCTGATAAGTGCGTTCATGCCCATCAAGCAAGGTATACACGGCACGCCCACCCGCCCATGAACGCTCCAAGCTGAGCTGCAAACTGCGCAGATCACTCGACGCCCTGTCGATATAACCTTCGCTCAAGGTGCGCGAAAGGCGGCCCTTCAATGCCCAGCCACTGGCAAGCCGTCCCGTGCGGAACATGACCGTGGAGCGGCGGGTGCCAAAGCTTCCGCCGCCCACACTTAAGCGGCCGCCGGACTCCTGAGAAAAGTCCAGGGTGTTGACCGAAATCGCCCCTCCAAATGCGCCCGCCCCGCACGTACTACCGCCCGTTCCGCGCACCACCTGCACGTCGTCCACACCGCTGGCGAGATCCGGTAAATCCACCCAATACACCCCCTGGGACTCAGCGTCGTTCAACGGAATTCCATTGATCGTCACATTGATCCTTGTGGCGTCGGTTCCCCGAAGACGCATCCCCGTATAGCCAACACCCGCACCAGCATCCGAAGTGACCACTGCGCTTGGCGTCGCCCGCAACACATAGGGCAAGTCCTGGCCGGAGTTGCGGTCTTGAATGTCCTCAGCCGTAATATCCACGTGAACAAAAGGAGAACGGTCTGAGGCGCGAACCGCAAGCACCGCAGCAGGCGCCAAGGGCACGAACACCACCGGCGCCATAGTATCCGGCACGACAACAGCCGATTCGGATTGGCCTAAAGCTGCAGTTGAAAAGGGCGTGAATGCACCCAAAAAATGCAGCGCTACTGCACTGAAAAAAAATACAAACTTCTTCATAGCTCTCTGGCAAGTGACGGTTTACGCAGAGGCGACACGCAACTGCTACACAGCACTTGCACTTGAATCGCTCCCCTACCAGCATGACCCGGTCAGGTTCCAAGGGTTTGATCTCAGCCGTGCGGCACCCCTGCGTTCAGAAGCAAATGTATAGACCCGAGAAGATTCAACCAAACGACTTCTTCGCACCCAACATGCGCCCGGCCAGAAGCCCCAAAATCGCCCAAGGCAACACCTATTGGAATCGCCACAAGTATCTTTGCCCACAATGACACCCGAAGAGCGTGAGAATTTTATGGAGCAGGCCATGGCGGCAGCTATCGCCGCTGCGCGTGAAGCCTCGGATATGCTGGTCCGACTTGCCACATCTTCTCTAGAAGTACAGGACAAGGCGGACGGCTCGCCCGTGACCAATGCCGATCTCTCGGCTCATGCAATAATTGTGCGCCATCTTGAGCCACTCGGGCTGCCTATCATCAGTGAAGAGGGGGAAAAAGTGAGCTATAAGAAGCGCAAGAAATGGGACCGCTGCTGGTTGGTCGATCCCTTGGACGGCACTTCATCGTACATCCGTATGCGCGCTGGATATGCAGTGAACATTGCACTGGTCGAGCGCGTTTCCGATTCGGGCGACATGGCGCCTGTGCTGGGCATCGTCGCCCTGCCCGACCTCGACGAACTTTATTTCGGCAGCGAAAATATGGGCAGCTTTCGAACGGCCATTTCAGAGGAATTGAACGCCGTTCCAATCAAGTCCAATTTGCGCGTACAGCCCCCCTTCAACTTGCTGATTAGTTGGAATGAGTCTGGGACTTTGGGCGAATTGGTGGCCGGCCGCGTCGACCCTGCACTGGTTCGGATGAAGCCGATCAGCGGCGCTCGAAAATTCTGCCTTGTGGCCGAGGGCACCGCAGACATTCACGCCCGATCGAAGGGCTACATGGAATGGGATTGTGCCGCCGGCGATGCGATATTGCGGGCCTTGGGATTCGGTGTGCGCGACTTGGTCACTGGGCGGTTGCTCGTGTACAACGGCCCCACCTTGCGTGTGGGCGGACTGATTGCCTCGCGCATTTGAAGCGCCACTTTGCCTGCCAAAATCAGCGGTACGGCCCTTCGTCGAACTCCTCAACCATCTGAAGGTAATTGCCGTGGCGTTCAGGGTCCAGGCCGCCTTGTTCCACAGCCATCAAAACTGCACAACCCGGTTCGCTCAAATGGCGGCAATTGTGAAATTTGCATTTCGGCAATAATGCAAACATCTCCGGGAAATGATGGTGCAGGGTTTCCTTTTCAATACGCACCAGCCCGAAGCCCTTGATGCCTGGCGTGTCAATGATTAGGCCTCCGCTGGGCAATTGATGCATTTCAGCGTGTGTGGTGGTGTGGCGCCCCTTGCCGTGGGACTCGCTCACCTCATCTGTACGGATGTGTGCGCCAGGAATCAAAGCGTTGAGCATGGTGCTCTTGCCCACCCCAGAATGCCCACTGACCAAATGAACGCCTCCGGTCATAGCCTCTCGAACAGCTTCCAGGCCGGCACCTGTCTTCGCACTTAAAGCCATGCAGTCGTACCCAATGCGCCGGTACACGTGCATCCACGAATCCAGCAGTTCCAACGCATCTTCGCCCTTGGCCTCAAGCGTATCCAGCTTATTGAACAGCAAAGTCGTCGGCACGCCATACGCCTCCGCCGTGACCAGAAAACGATCAACAAACCCTGTGGAAGTGGCCGGTTCAACCAGCGTTATCATCAGCCAAGCGCGGTCAATATTTGCCGCAACCACATGGGCCTCATGACTCAAGTTCACACTTCGGCGGATGATGCGATTGCGGCGCGGCTCGATTTTCACAATTACGCCTGGGCTCGACGCATCGACCTCCTCCCACACCACGCGATCCCCCACGGCTATCGGGCTGGTTGTTCGAAATTTCTCAAGGCGGAATCGACCGCGAATCCGACAGCTTACCACCGCGCCATCCTCGCATAAAACGACATACAATGCGCCCGTCGACCGCAAGACCAACCCGCGGTGTTGTAATTTCTTTTCAGCTGAACCTGTTTCAGGCATTGTCGCAAATTTCGTGCATCGTAGCTTTCGGCCATGCACGTTTCTTTCAAGGATATCACAAAGTGCTACGGCAACCAAAAAGCCGTAGACGGCGTCACACTCGAAATCGCCAAAAACGGCGTGACCGGCCTGCTCGGACCCAACGGTGCAGGGAAGTCAACGATGATGAAATTAGCCCTCGGATACATCCATGCCGAGACCGGCCGGATTGAAATTGGCGGTTTAGATGTAACGCAAGAGGGGCTTGCCGTGCGTGAGCGGACGGGATACCTGCCCGAACACAACCCGCTGTACCTGGACATGTACGTTCGCGAGTCGTTGCATTTCACGGCCAGCTTGCACGGTCTTCGCGGAGAAAAGCGAACCCAACGCATCAAAGCAGTTATCGAAGAAACGGGCCTCGGTGCGGAATCCCACAAACAAATCCATGCGCTCTCAAAAGGGTATCGCCAGCGCGTTGGTCTTGCGCAAGCCTTGATTCACGAGCCGGAGCTCCTCATTCTAGACGAGCCCACCACCGGCCTCGACCCCTTGCAACTCGAAGACATTCGGGCGCTGATTCGTCGTTTGGGTGAACAAGCCACCGTCATCCTGTCCACCCACATCATGCAAGAAGTGGAGGCCGTATGCGACCGGGTGGTCATCCTTTCCAAAGGCCGAATCGTGGAGGATGCGGCTGCAGCCGACTTGATCGGATCTGGTGGGCTCGAGCACGCCTTCCGCCAAGCTGTGCAGTAAATCTCGCGCACGAAAAAGGCCCCAACGTAAAGTGAGGCCTTTCCCAATGATTTGAATCCGTACAGAAGCAGCTTACATCATGCCGCCCATACCGCCCATACCGGCAGCCGCTGCAGCCGCACCAGCAGCAGCATCTTGAGGGTCCTCCACGTCAGCGACCACACACTCGGTGGTGATGAGCATCCCCGAAATGGAAACCGCATTTTCAAGGGCCACACGCGTCACCTTCGTGGGGTCGATTACACCTGCTTTGAATAGATCTTCGAACACCTCAGTGCGGGCGTTGTACCCGTAGTCGCCTTTGCCCTCGCGGACTTTGTTCACCACAACTGCACCTTCGCCGCCGGCGTTGGCCACAATTTGACGAAGTGGAGACTCGGTTGCTCGGCGTACAATTTCGACGCCTGTGGCCTCGTCCTCGTTCACCGTATCCACCTTACCTAAAGCACTCGTTGCACGAATCAATGCTGTGCCGCCTCCGGGAACAATCCCTTCCTCGACAGCCGCACGTGTTGCGTGCAAAGCATCGTCAACACGGTCCTTCTTCTCCTTCATTTCCACCTCAGTGGCTGCACCCACGTACAAAACAGCTACGCCGCCTGCAAGCTTCGCAAGGCGTTCCTGCAACTTCTCCTTGTCATAATCCGACGTGGTGGTTTCAATTTGCGCCTTGATCTGCGCCACGCGCGATTCAATAATGTCCTTGGAGCCCGCACCGCCTACGACCGTCGTGTTGTCCTTATTGATTGTGATCTTGTCCGCAGATCCGAGATCTTCAAGTGTGGCATTCTCCAGCTTGAGACCCGTCTCCTCACTGATCACTGTGCCTCCAGTCAAAATGGCGATGTCCTCGAGCATGGCCTTGCGGCGATCACCGAAGCCCGGCGCTTTCACAGCGGCCACTTTCAACGAACCACGGATCTTATTCACCACAAGCGTAGCCAAGGCCTCGCCGTCGACATCCTCAGCAATAATCATCAACGGACGACCGGTCTGAGCTGACTTCTCCAATACGGGAAGCAAGTCCTTCATGTTCGAGATTTTCTTCTCGAAAATCAAGATGTTCGGCGTTTCAAGTTCAGCCTCCATCTTATCCGGGTTGGTCACGAAGTAGGGGCTAAGGTAACCGCGGTCAAACTGCATGCCCTCAACCGTCTTCACTTCGGTTTCCGTTCCTTTTGCCTCTTCAACCGTGATGACACCTTCATTGCCCACCACGATCATGGCTTGAGCAATGAGAGCGCCAATCGTGCTGTCGTTATTTGCTGAAATGGTCGCAACCTGCTCAATCATCGAGTTGTCGTCCCCCACCTCACGGGACATCTTCTTCAATTCCACAACCACTGCATTCATCGCTTTGTCCATGCCGCGCTTGAGGTCCATCGGGTTAGCACCAGCTTCGACATTGCGCATGCCCGTGCTGATCATCTCTTGAGCGAGAACGGTCGCTGTGGTTGTGCCGTCACCAGCCACGTCAGCCGTCTTTGAAGCGACTTCCTTTAGCATTTGAGCACCCATGTTTTCCACGGGGTTCTTCAGTTCAATTTCCTTGGCGACTGTAACGCCGTCCTTGGTCACGGTAGGGGCTCCGAACTTGCGGTCGATAACCACATTGCGGCCCTTGGGCCCGAGTGTCACCTTGACCGCATCGGCCAATGCATCGACACCTATTTTCAGCGACTTACGAGCCGCGGTATCAAAATTAATTTCCTTCGACATATCGATTGGGATTTAAAGTAGTGGGGGGTAAAACGGTGAGCCTCTTTTAGAGAATCGCCAAAATATCGCTCTCGCGCATTATCATGTATTCGCCTTCTGGGAGCGAAAGTTCAGTACCTGAGTACTTGCCGTACAGAACGTTGTCACCGACTTGGACCGTCATAGGTTCGTCCTTTTTTCCGCTGCCTACGGCGATGATGGTTCCGCGTTGGGGCTTCTCCTGGGCTGTGTCCGGGATGATGATGCCGCTTGCGGTGGTCTCTTCTGCGGCTGCGGGCTCAACGAGCACGCGATCCGCGAGGGGTTTGATGTTTACAGACATGGTTGTCATTTTGTGCGCCGGCCTTTATACCAATTCCGTGCCACCCCCAAGCAAGACGCCTGTGCGCCATCAATCTTGCCAAAGCGTCAGACCGCGCAGGCTCACAGAGAAAAAAATGTCAGCCCGTCTGACAAGCTGACATTCAAAAGTCTTTGCCCACCTGCAAGGCGGGGCTTGATGTGTTCACTGCAAAGGAGCAGGATCACTTGCGGCATCCGTCGCTGGGGCTTCAACAGGGGCGGCCACAGGAGAAACAAATTCATCCTCTGAGAAGCCCGAAGAAGAACTGCCCGAACCGTAAAATCCACTCGAGGCCATGCTCAGCACGAACAGGGCCACCGTCAAGTACCACGTGGCCTTCTCCAAGAAATCCGTGGTGCGTTGCACGCCGCCAATTTTTCCTGCGCCCTCGAAGCCAGATGCTAGGCCGCCGCCTTTGGGGTTCTGAACCAAGATGACAGCGCCGAGAAGCAGGGCGACAATGAGGATGAGTATGAGGATGACGTAAGCCATGGTAGGGGTCGTTATTTCTGTCCAGCTTGGCGGCTTGCCAGCTTTTCAGATTGGGCTGCAAAATAAACGCTTTTTTCTGGGTATTTCAAGGCCAATAAGCGGTAGGCTTTGCGAGCGCGTCCCAAATGACCTTGGCCGGCATAAATCCGCGCCATAGTTTCGGTCACCAAAGACACGTCTTCTGCAATGCTATCCTTTGCCAGTTCACGGACAACAGGATGTTCCGCATCAGCATTCACTGGCCCAATGCGGGGCTTGTTTTGAATAAACTGATCGACCAAATCTGTCTGTGAAAGCGGTCGTTTCACTTGTGAAACGAAATGCTCTGCAAGGTGCTCGGCGGCATTGGAACACCCAAAACCGACCTCAGCGCTCCGTTGCAAAGCCCATTTGGCAAGTGGGGACAAGGCGACGTCTGCCCCTTTTAGTTTGCGGCCTTTCTCAAGAGACGACGGTTCTTCTTCTACTTTTCTATAGGCTTTAACTTCCCTTTCAAGTGCACTTTCAATTGCAGTCAAGGCCACACTTCTGGCCAGCTCCTGGCTCACCTCTTTCTTCGAATCGTCTTCTTTGACAGGATCAGCTGTTTCTGACTCAACAATCCGTGAGTCAACCAGCTTCTCGCCTTCGTCATTGAGCCCCTCCACGGCCAAGGCAAATGCCTCCACCTCATCAAGGATGGCCTGACGGTTGAGCAAATCAAACAGTCGGCCCGGACCCGATGCATAGGCTGCAGCTTCTTGAAGCTTACGATTGGCGTCGGCTGAACCTGCATCACGAGCCGCCTGAGCCATCAAGAGGCGGGCAGCCGAGAAGGCCGGAAATTCTTCCACCCAGCGCTCCAATTCAGCTCGAGAGTTGGCTCGATCCGCATCCCCAGGGAGAGATAGTATTTTTTGATATGCACTCATCGAATCCTCCACACGTCAAATTTACCAATTCCCCAGCGAGGCGTTGAACACTTCTTGTACGAGCTGCTCATTGATCTGCTCGGTGAGTTCCTCCTCCACATCAAATAGATTTCGATCGGCGGGGAAGTCTGCAAACTTCGAAAAGGTCCGTTCAAAGTTCAACTCGGCATCCAGAGCATTGTTGTACACCACCTGCACCTGCACGGTCAAGCGATTTTGAGTTGCCGTTTCACTCTCGCCGCCCGACACGGCACTCGTGGTGACTTCGTAACCCACGATGCGACCAGAAAAATGCAGTTCACCACCCGTGCTCTCCCAACGCAAGGTGCTTTGACGCTGGACCACGTCTTTGAGCGCCTCGGTGAATCGCTGAGCCACCGCTGGGCTTGCCAGGGCTGCAACCGGCGTGAAATAGTCCACTGAAAATGTTCGAGCACCACCCGTTTGAGCTCCATACGGAGAGTAAATTCCACAACTCACCACAGAAAACGACAGAACAAGAACCGCCGCAGCCGACCAAAATATCGCGTTGCAGCGAAGGCAGAGGAAGGTCAAGCGCATCATTTGATGTCGTACTCGTTGATCTTGCGGTACAGGGTCCGCTCTGATATGCCCAAATCCTCAGCGGCCAATTTTCTCCTATTGCCGTGCTTTTCCAATGCGCGAATAATCAGCTCTCGCTCATTGTCCACCAATGACAAATTCTCGGACACCTCCACCACATCTTCATGGGGGCTGTGCACATCGGGCGATGGCACTGAGTCCGTTGCGGATGGTCGTCGAGCTGGCAATTGAACCAAATCACCACCCGTTTCATTGCCGAAGACTTTCTTTACAAGTTCGGTCCCCTCCTGCGTCTCCACTTCGAACGGGCCTTCAGACAACATCTTCAGTACAAGCGACTTGAGATCTGTCAAGTCCGACTTCATCTCGAAGAGCAACTTGTACAATATTTCGCGCTCGCTGAACGAGTCCTCAGCCCCGCCTTCGCCCCCTTCGCCAAGGGCCATAGGCAAGCGTTGGGTGTTCACCTCAGGGAGGTAATCCAGCAACTTGTCTGCGCTCACGCGCCGATCCGTTTCCACCACAGAAATATGCTCGGCGATGTTCTTCAATTGGCGCACGTTGCCAGGCCAAGGGTAATGCGTCAGCAATTCAACCGCGTCTTCATCGAGCCGAATCGGTGGCATGCGGTGGCGGTCGGAAAAATCCGCCGTGAATTTGCGAAATAGCAAGTGAATGTCCGGCCCGCGGTCGCGCAAAGGCGGCATGGAGATAGGCACCTGATTCAAGCGGTAGAATAAATCTTCTCGAAAACGCCCTCGCCCAATCGCGGTATCAAAATCCAAATTCGAGGCCGCCACCACGCGAACGTCAGTCTTTGAAACTTTCGACGAGCCCACGCGCATGTACTCGCCCGTTTCGAGCACCCGCAATAGGCGCGCTTGAGTCGGCTTGGGCAGCTCACCCACCTCGTCGAGGAAAATTGTTCCCCCGTCAGCCTCCTCGAAGTAACCCTTTCGCGATTCATGTGCTCCGGTGAATGCCCCCTTTTGGTGACCGAACAACTCAGAATCGATGGTGCCCTCGGGAATGGCCGCGCAGTTCACCGCGATGTATTTAGCATGACGACGCATCGAACTGCCGTGAATGATCTTCGGCATCGCCTCCTTGCCCGTTCCGCTTTCTCCGCGAATCAGAACGGTGATATCCGCAGGCCCGACCTGCATGGCCGTCTCAATAGCACGGTGCAAGGCCGGATAGTTTCCGATAATTCCATAACGATTCTTTGTGGCTTGCAGCGTATCTCCCATGATTCCCTATCCCCTAATCAAACAACGAATCCCTCTTTGACAGCCACCGACTCTGAAACGACTTCGCCTAACAATGTCACCCGCGTACAATTTGTGACACGCACAAAGACATAGTCGCCTCGCTGGATATCACCTCGCTCAAAGACCACCACCGCGTTATACGTATTTCGGCCGAAAAGTTCATTCTCTGACTTGCGACTCACCCCCTCGGCCAACACCCGGTATATTCGCCCCACTTGCGCGGCTGTGCGCTCACCAGCATGCCCGCTTTGAAGCTTGATAATCTCTTGCAGGCGTCGGCTTTTCACCTCGTTCGGAACATCATCCTCGTATTTGCGTTCGGCCAATGTCCGCGGCCGCTCGCTGTAGTTGAACATGTACGCCATGTCGTACCGAACCTCCTTCATCAACGACAACGTGGCCCGGTGCTGCTCCTCCGTTTCCCCACAAAATCCGGCGATTACGTCGGTAGAAATCGCGCAATTCGGGATGATGCGTCGAATTGCTGCTATCCTGTCCAAATACCACTCCCGTGTATACCCACGGTTCATGCGCTTCAATACATCACTATCGCCGCTTTGCACCGGCAAGTGAATGTACTTGCACAGGTTGTCGTGCAAGGCCAATGCTTCTAGGACATCGTCTGTCATATCCTTTGGATGCGAGGTCGAAAATCGAATCCTCAAGTCGGGATGAACTTCGGCTACCGCACGCAACAGGCCCGCAAAACGCACCACGGGCTGGCCGTCGTTCTTGACCGCTCCTTTGTTGTCCATGTTCCATTTATACGAGTCCACATTCTGGCCCAATAGGGTGACCTCGCGGTAGCCTTTGGCAAAAAGGTCATGCGCCTCACTCACAATGCTCTGCGGATCCCGGCTTCGCTCCCGGCCTCGCGTGAAAGGCACCACGCAAAAGGTGCACATGTTATCGCAACCGCGCATGATGCTAATGAAAGCCGTCACCCCGTTGGAGTCCAACCGCACCGGCTCGATTTCAGCATACGTTTCCTCACGGCTCAGCAGGGTGTTCACAGCTTTCTGGCCCGTAGAAATCTCTTCGTACAATCGAGGTAAATCGCGGTAAGCATCGGGCCCGACCACCATATCAACAAGTCTCTCCTCTTCAATGAGCTTCTCGCGAAGTCGTTCAGCCATACAACCGAGAATACCCACTTTCAAATTGGGGTTATCACGTTTCTGCCCCTTAAGGTGCACCAAGCGATTGCGGATGCGCTTCTCAGCATTGTCCCGAATTGAACAAGTGTTAATCAAGACCAAGTCCGCATCGTCAGGCGATTCTGTGGTGACAAAACCGGCCTTTGACAAAATGCTCACCACAATTTCAGAGTCCGAAAAATTCATCTGACAACCGTAGCTCTCGAGATACAACTTGCGCGTATCACCCGGGCTATCACCGGTGATGGGCGCAAAAGCTTCGCCTTGGCGGGTCTCGTCAATAATCTTCTCCTCGATGTTCATCGCAATAACTGGAGAGCAAAAATACGGCATACTGACAACATGTCAGTTTGCCAAACACAATTTTCACCCGGCAGGCTTCGGCCCCTTGCAGGTCTTCAAAATTTATTTTCGACAAATCCCCCCTACGGGGGGGTAGGCTCGCAGACTGAAGAGCACTTGGAAGAAGGTGAAATTAGCCTCTATCTTTGCGCCGCAAAATTCCATCACTTTAAATCCACTCCTTATATATGTCTGCAAATCTTGTCATCGTCGAGTCGCCAGCCAAGGCAAAAACCATTGAGGGCTACCTCGGATCTGAATTTAAAGTCCTCTCGAGTTTCGGCCATATTCGAGATTTGCCCAAGGGAAACGGTGCGATCGATGTCGGCAATGGCTTCGAGCCTAAATACGAGTTGACCGCCAAGCGCGAGCAATTCGCTGAGCTCAAGCGCAGCGCAAAGAAAGCAAACCTCGTGTGGCTTGCAACGGATGAAGATCGCGAGGGGGAAGCAATCAGCTGGCATTTGCAAGAGGCCTTGGGATTGACCGAGGAGAAGACGCGCCGCATCGTATTTCACGAGATTACAAAGCCGGCCATTCTCGCTGCAGTGCAAAACCCTCGCAAGGTGAATATGCCGCTGGTGATGGCACAGCAAGCCCGGCGCATTCTGGACCGCTTGGTGGGCTTCGAGCTGTCGCCCGTTTTATGGAAGAAGGTCAAGCCCGGACTGAGCGCCGGTCGCGTTCAAAGTGTTGCGGTTCGCATCATTGTGGAACGTGAGCGAGAAATTGTAGGGCACAAGCCCACGAGCCACTTCCGCATCACGGCAAAACTTGCTGCCAACGGAATGGCTTTCAAGGCTGAGCTGAACAAGAAGCCGAGCGAAATAGACGGGGGACGCGCCATTTTGGAAGCCGCCCACGGAGCGAACTTGCGTGTTGACTCCTTGGTGCGAAAGCCCATTCAACGCAAGCCAAAAGCACCTTTCACTACATCGACCCTGCAGCAAGAAGCCTCACGCAAACTGGGCTTCGGTGTAAAGCGCACGATGAGCGTTGCACAGAAACTGTACGAAAGCGGTCAAATCACCTACATGCGTACCGACTCAACGAATTTGAGCAATCTCGCATTGGACGCCGCGGCCGGCTTTATATCGTCAACTTACGGCTCTGAATTCGCTGTTCGCCGGACCTTCACCTCAAAGAGCAAGGGCGCACAAGAAGCGCACGAGGCCTGCCGCCCGACCAACATGTCACAGCCTATAGGTAGTGGCGATCGTGACGCCCAACGCCTGTACGACCTTATCTTCAAGCGCACTCTCGCCTCACAAATGGCAGAAGCAACCGTCGAGAAGACCAGTGTTGAAATCGGGCTCCCTGGGCGCGAGGAAAAGCTCGTGGCTCGCGGAGAAGTTCTCAAATTCCCGGGCTTTATCAAGGTCTACCAGGAAGGTACGGACGACGAAGAAAAGGAGCAAGAGGGCCAATTGCCAGCTATGGAAGAAGGCGACTCGCTCGAGCTCTTGAACCTGCTCGCAACGCAGCGATTCACAAAAGCCAGCGCACGATACACAGAAGCCAGCTTGGTCAAAAAAATGGAAGAGCTCGGTATCGGTCGACCTTCAACGTACGCCTCCACCATCGACACCATCCAGAAGCGCGGCTACGTCGTCAAGGAAGATCGAGACGGCAAGGAACGGATGTACCAAGTGCTCGAACTGAACAACGACGGCACCATCGATCAGCGCAACGAGGTCGAGATGGCCGGCAGCGAGCGGAACAAAATGTTCCCCACAGACACCGGCATGGTGGTCACCGATTTTCTCATCGAGCACTTCTCTCAAGTGGTGGATATGCAGTTCACCGCGCGCGTCGAGGCCGAGTTTGACGAGATCGCCCACGGCAACAAAGGCTGGAAGTCGATGATTGAGGCCTTTTATCACCCCTTCCACGATCAAGTGGAACTCACCACCGAGAACGCTGAGCGCGCCTCAGGGGAGCGCATCTTGGGTGTGCATCCTGAATCGGGCAAGACTATTTTGGTGCGCATCGGTCGCTACGGCCCCATGGCGCAAATCGGCGCACCCACAGACGAAGAGAAGACATTCGCATCGCTCCTCAAAGGCCAAAGCATTGAAACGCTCACCCTCGAAGACGCTCTCGAACTCTTCAAATTGCCGCGCGACCTCGGCCTCTACCAAGAGAAAAAAGTGGTAACGGCCATCGGTCGCTTCGGCCCGTACATCCGCCACGACGGCAAGTTCGTCAGCCTCCCTAAAGATGCCGACGACTCACCCTACACAATTGAGCTCGAGCGTGCCGTCGAGCTCATCCAGGCAAAAATCGCCAAAGACGCTGCCGCACTCATCCGCGTATTTGACGAAGATGAAGACGTCCGCATTATCGAAGGGCGCTGGGGGCCTTACATCAAGAATGGAAAGGACAACGTCAAGATTCCAAAGGAAGAAAAAGACATCCCCGCCATGACTTGGGAGCGCGCACAAGAATTGATTGAAATCGACAAATCGCGACCCAAACGCGGCCGCAAAGGCGCTGCAGGTAAAACGGCCAAGAAGACCACGGCTAAAAAGACAAGCAAAAAAGCCAAGCCGAAGTCCTAAATTGCGGCATGCAAAGCGTGTTTGATTGGCTAAGTCCGACAGAAGCCGGACTTATGGAGACAACAGAAGATGGCGGCGTAAATCGCCTCCGCGATGAATTGTCCATTCATCGCGAGGGCGACCGACCGGACTTGGACGGCGCTGTAGCTGCCATTGTCGGGGTGGTGGATCGTCGCGGCTCGGTGGACGGGGCGCAAACCGATCGTGCCGCAGAAGCGATTCGTCGTGAGTTGTACCGCCTAACACCGCCCGACCACTGGAAACGCGTTGTAGACTTAGGCAACCTCGCCGCAGGCCAAACCCCCGAAGACACACGCGCTGCACTCAAGAGCATTTGCGAAGACTTGATGTCCATGGACATCGCACCCGTCGTTTTAGGAGGGGCCCAATCGCAATCGGCGGCCATGTACGATGCGTACGCCTCGCAGAATCGCCCTGTGAACATTGTAACGGCCGACTGGGGGCTTGACTTTGGAGGTGACCCCGCGGTAACGGACAGCGGAAATTGGCTCAACAACTTGATTTTAGAGCCCGGTGGGCGGTTGTTTGACTACACGAACCTGGGCCATCAACGCTACCTAATCGACGGCGACCTGCTGCAATTGATGCAGCGCATGCACTTCGACCCGGTGCGCCTAGGAGACTTGATGAGCGACCTGCGCATTGCAGAACCCATCATCCGGCACGCAGACTTGGTCAGCTTTGACTTGGGTGTGGTGCGCGCATCGGATCACCCCGCTCAAACTACAGCCAGTCCAAATGGACTCTACGGCGAACAGTTTTGTCAACTCGCCCGATACGCTGGCTTCAGTGACCGGGTGACAAGTTTCGGTCTGTTTGAACTCGATCCGAGCAAAGACGTTGAGGGGCGCTCTGGGCGGCTCGCCGCTCAAGCCGTGTGGTGCTTCCTCGAGGGGATGATGGAGCGCATCGGAGACTACCCGCGCGGATCGGCGGGTGAATATGTCAAATACCGGGTGGATCTCGAACACGCAGGACATGAAGTCATCTTCTACAAAAGCCCTCGGAGCGACCGTTGGTGGATGGACGTCCCTGCGCCTCAGGTCGCGAATAAGAAGGGCCGCTTGCATTTGGTGCCGTGCACATATGACGACTATCAAAAAGCTGCCGAAGGCGAACTGCCTGATCGTTGGTGGAGAACATATCAAAAATTGGGCTGATGCAATCTTTCGCGCAGAGCAAGCTCCTTTTAGGTATATTAGCCCCTCCCATTTTGGGAGAACTGCATATAGGAAACTGAAAACCAGCGTTTTAAGATGAGAAAACTCCTCCTCACCGTGTTTTGCTGCACAGCGATTTCGGCACTTTATGCACAACAGGACCCTCAGTTCACGCAGTTTTACGAGGACCGCTTGTCATTCAATCCTGCCTTTGCCGGTGCAGAACGTCTACAATACGTGTCCGCATTTTATCGCGACCAGTGGGACGGCCTGAACAAGGACCCTAAAACGGCGATGTTCCAGTACAATGGAAAACTGGGCTTTATTCCAGGCGGAGTGGGTCTTTCGTTCTTCCAAGACATATTGGGCCAGGAGGAGAACACCGTGGTCAAATTGGCCTACGGGTACCATATGGCCCCCAATGCTTCAGGCGCCATCTTGAGCATGGGCCTCGCGGTCAACTACATGGGCAAGACACTCGGCAGCGAATGGGTCTACATCGATGCAAACGACCCTGTCATTCCGGCGGACTCACAAAGCGGTTCAACCATCGATGCTGATTTAGGCGTGGTATACACGATGCCAGGCCAGTACTACATTGGCCTTAGCACCACACGCCTTGCAGCCACCGATCTTTCCTCGTTGAACATTTCAAGCGTGCGCCACTTGTATTTGCAAGGCGGTTATGAGCAAGACCTCGGCGGCGGTGGACTGCGCCTGCGCACCCACTTGCTCGTGAAAACCGACTTGAACGCTACCGCACTCGACGTGCACGCTGATGTATTGTACAACGATATGCTCTTCGGGGGAATCAGTTTCCGACCGGGCGATGCAGTCGCGCCAATCATTGGTTTTCAGTACGCTATGAACAATAGCGACAACACCAGTCGGAGTGAACAAATCTTCCGTCTAGGTTATTCTTACGATGCGACGCTTTCAGAACTTGCGAATTACAGTTCAGGTTCACACGAAATTTTCGTATCTTATATGTTTGACTTCGAGAAAATCCCGATGCAAACGCGACATGCAAATCCACGTTTCCTGTGAAAGCAGGCAATTTGAATCGTAACCGCGCCGTTGAATTGTGCGTAGTCACTGAGCCTGCAAGCTGTGACCACGCCGTATGTAAAAGGAATTGAAACCATGAGAAACATAGCCCTCATCGCCCT
The DNA here is from genome assembly GCA_029242765.1 of Flavobacteriales bacterium. Taxonomy (GTDB): domain Bacteria; phylum Bacteroidota; class Bacteroidia; order Flavobacteriales_D; family Sanyastnellaceae; genus UBA8752. The sequence goes on from JAQWTJ010000019.1 coordinate 43,571, forward strand.
AATAGGCCTGTTTGCCCTCACCGGATGTTACTCCGGACCGATGGGTGAAGTGGTCGGTGTGCAACAGCGTGAAGACTGGATGCAGGTCAACCCGTACGGGATGAACTACATTCACTTCGGCTCATACACCATGGGGCCAAGCGATCAGGATGTGCCTTACGCGCTCAATGCGCGATCAAAAACGGTAACCATACCGCCGTTTTATATGGACGTCCACGAAATCTCTAACAACGAGTACCGTCAGTTCGTGTACTGGGTGCGTGATTCGCTGTACCGCGACATGCTCGCCCAGAACGACGACGAACGCTTCTTCTACACGGAAGACGATCAAGGACGTGAACTTGATCGCTTCATCAAGAAGGGCTACATTTTGCGTTGGGATGAAGAGATTGATTGGGAAGACGAGGATGTCTTTGACTTGCTCTACGACGAGTTTTACCTCCAAGGCTCGGACCGCTATTTGGATCGTGCGCAGATTAACACCAACAAACTGAATTACAAGTATTCTTGGGTCAACCTCAAGGATGCCGCTCGCAAGTCCGGTCTCGATGAAGAATACGGCGAGCAAAATTCACTTGGTCAGCTCTACTCTGTTCGTGGCCATTCGGACCGTTCACAGTTCATCATCGAAGAGAACGTGCCGGTCTACCCGGATACGCTGTGCTGGATTCGTGACTTCTCTTACGGCTTCAATGAGCCGCTTGCCGAGACGTACTTCTGGCACCCAGCCTACGACAACTACCCTGTAGTAGGCGTTACGTGGGGACAGGCCAAGGCCTTCAACGCCTGGAGAACACAATTGCTCTCGACCTATCAAATGAGCAACGGCGAAACGCTCGTTCAGAAGTTCCGCTTGCCCTCCGAGGCCGAATGGGAATTTGCCGCGCGCGGTGGACTCGAGCTTGCACCCTACCCTTGGGGTGGGCCGTACATCCGGAACATCATGGGATGTCCGTTGGCCAATTTCAAGCCCATGCGCGGTGACTACGTTGAGGACGCCGGTTGCTACACGGTGCCAATTGAGTCGTACAGCCCGAATGATTATGGCCTTTATCAGATGGCCGGCAACGTAGCAGAGTGGACGAACACCGCATTTGATGAAACGGTCTACGATTTCTCTCACGATATGAGTTCTGAATACGCGTACAACGCCAAGGTGGACGATCCGCCTTCGCTCAAGCGCAAGGTTATTCGCGGCGGAAGCTGGAAAGACATTGGCTACTACTGCCAGACAGGATCTCGTTCTTTTGAGTATCAAGACACAGCGAAGTCGTATATCGGTTTCCGTTCGGTCATGTCCTACTTGGGCCGTGGCAAGAGTGTCGCCCCTGAAGATTTTAATTAAACCCTCACCACTCCCACCGGTCAGCGCGCTGAAGCTTGAAACCCACGCGATGCAACGACCTCAAACAATAAACCTGCAAGTATTATGATTGAAGACGCCAACGGATTCAAGCCTGGAAGCAAGGCTTGGAAACAATTCATGCAAAAGCTCTATGGAATTGGAGCATCCATCGTCATTATTGGCGCCCTTTTTAAGATTCAACACTGGGAGTACGCCTCTGAAATGTTGATTGTCGGTCTTGGAACAGAGGCCCTCATTTTCTTCATCTCTGCTTTTGAGCCACCGTTTGAAGAGCCGAAATGGGAATTGGTTTACCCGGAATTGGCCACTGAAGAAGGCCGGGCCTTGCCCCCTACGCAACAACTCGATGAGCTGCTTCAAGAGTCAGGCATCGATCAGGCTTTGATTCAGCGATTGGGAGACGGAATGAAGAATTTGGGTGACCAAGCCCAATCCCTCAGCGATGTAACCGACGCAGCTGCGGCCACCAACGAATACAGCGGAGCTTTACGTACGGCCACAGATAAAATCACGGAGCTAGGTGACACCTATGAAACGGCTTCTGAGTCCTTGACAGGGCTTACAGCAAACCAGGAGATCGGCCAAACCACCGGCGAGTCTTTGCAGAAGATGAACGAAAATCTCGGCAGCCTCAACGGCATGTACGAAACTCAGCTTGCACAGATGGAACACAACAGCCAACTGTTCGACGGCATGGGTAAACTTCTCGACAGCCTCAACGGCTCTGTTGATGGCACCCAGAAGTACAAGGAGAACATCGCAGAACTCGCAAAAAACCTCGAGTCACTCAACGTTGTGTACGGCAATATGCTGAACGCGATGGGCGGTTCGAAGTCCTGAATCTTGAACAATGTCAGGAGCGAGGGAAACACCACGCCAGAGAATGATTGGGATGATGTACCTCGTCCTAACTGCTCTTTTGGCATTGAACATCTCCAAGGAGGTGCTGAACGGTTTTGTGAAGGTCGAGAACGGCCTTCAGCAAACGGACGCAACCATCCGGAGCAAGGTTTCACAGATGATGTACGAGTTCGAGGTCAAGAACGGCCAGAACGCACAAAAAGTAGGGCCTTATTTCAATGCGGCAAAAGAAGCGGCGGAAAAAGCCACGGTTTTACACGACCACATCACGCAAATGAAAGCCCGCATATTGGCAACATCTTCAGGAGATGATGGCTATGCTGAGACAGGAGACTTGTCAGGGTTCATTGGTTATGACGCCGAAACCAAACACGACACCGTATTGAATCTGAAGTATCTGGCCGTGAAGGACGAATACCAGAAGATCACACGCATGCTTGTGGGCTCGGAACCGCAGGAGCCCCTAGATGGAGAGTACACCGCTAGAGATTTGAAGGTGAAGCTCGAGGCCTTCCGTGAAGAGCTCAAAGCGATCAACTTCACAGATGTGTTGGGGCAACGTTGGGCAACGCCGGACAAGATGAAGACCACACTGGATAACACCTTCCACTACGGTGAGGAGATGGAGGACGGTGATATGCGCCTGTGGGAGGCCGTGAATTTTTACGACGTTCCTGTGGCAGCTGTGATTCCACTGTTGTCCAAGATTCAGATTGATATCGAGAACGCCAAGGCCGACTTGCTGATGAAGTTGATGGAAGGAATCGAGGCGAAGTCCTACAAGTTTACCAACCTGATGCCGCTGGTCGTGCCCGAGTCGAACTACATCTTGCGTGGAGACAGCTTCCGTGCGCAGATATTGCTTGCTGCCTATGACGGAACAAATCCCCCTGACATCTACGTCAGTGAGGAGAAGTGGGACCAGCGCGATTCAACCTTGATGACCTATGCCGAAGTTGAGCCACTAAAAATCGATCAAGAAGGCTTGGGTGAGTTGCGCATTTCCACGCGTGGATTGCCATTGGGTGAGCGCAGCCACAAGGGCGTAATTCGCTTTCAAGGGCCCGACGGTTCAATTGAGGACTACCCGTTCTACACGCCCAAGTTCACCGTTGCTGAGCCCGCCTTGGTGGTGAGCCCCACGAAGATGAACGTGTTCTACCGCGGATTGCCAAACCCTGTGGACATCTCAGTGCCCGGTGTTGCCGATGATAAATTGACCGTTCGCATCAGCGGAAGCAACAGGATTAAAAAGACTTCAGAGGGTTATATTGTTGACCCTGGAGACGGGAAAACGGCCACCATAACGGTGTCGGCTCAAATGCCCGATGGCTCGAACAAGAGCCTGCCCGGTGCAGAGTTCCGAGTGAAGCGCATTCCAGATCCCGTGCCTGTAGTGGCAGGAAAAAAGCCCAGCGACCGAACAATCAAAAAGACGGATTTGGTCAACGTTCCAAGCATAGGAGCTCGCATGGAAAATTTTGACTTCGATGTGCAAGTTCGAGTGAAGTCGTTTGCCATTTCTGTGTCTCGTGGAGGCAACCTCGTAGAGAAGAGTTCCCCTACCAACCGCATCACCGATGACATGAAAGCCTTGTTCAAGACTTGCAATCGTGGATCTGTGGTCTATATTGAAGACATCTTCGTAAAAATGCCCGACGGAACAGAACGCGCCGTTGCCCCGTTGAAATTGAAAGTAATCTGATATGAAGCACGTACTCCGCCTATCGTTCTTGCTCATCTTCCTTGCGGAAGTTGGCCATGGAAATGCTCAAGTCCAATCTATCTTGGACGGCGCCTATGTCAAGGAAACCAACTTGACAAAGCGCGTTGTGCCGTACCCTCCTCTGCGTGAGGCGGACGTGATGTATCAGCGCCGAATTCATCAGGACATCGACCTACGCCAGAAAATCAATCAGCAATTCTACTTCCCAATCAATCAAATTGAGGACCGCAAGAATTTGTTTGACGTGATTCGCTACGCCTTGGAGGTTGAAGGATCACTGACGGCTTATGGAACGGGACCGACGGGTGCGGACGACGAGTTTCATTACCCCCTTTCACCGACCCAAGTGGATTCACTGTTGAACCCCACCGAGTTGGTTGACGATTGGGATATCGACACCGGAGAAAAGATCGGATCGCGTGAAGTGCGTGGAACGATTAGTGCCCAAGACATTGTGCGCTACCGCATCAAAGAAGATTGGATTTGGGACCGTCAGCGCAGCCAGCGGTACATTCGAATCATCGGTATTGCTCCCGTGAAAGAGTCCTTCGACGACGATGGGATCAGCAAGGGTTTGACGCCGTTGTTCTGGCTCTACTACCCTGAGTGCCGGTACGTTTTTGCCAACGCGGAATGCTACAACATTCGGAACAATGCACAGCGTCGTACGTTTGAAGATGTGTTCCAAAAGCGCTACTTCGCCAGCTACATTATCAAGGAGGACAACGTCTTTGATCGTGCAATCGGCGATTACGCCCGAGGTTTGGACGCTTTGCTAGAGTCCGAGCGGATCAAGAACGAGATGTTCCAACTTGAACACGATCTCTGGCATTACTGAGACATAGCATTATAGGCACTATCTTTGCGCCGTAGTAAAAACGTCCACTTCGGTGGACGTTTTTTGAATAATTAAAATGCTCAACCTCAGTAAAATAGGCCTTCATTTCGGTGAGCGCACCCTCTTTGAAGACCTGTCCTTGGCTGTAGGAGCGAAGGATCGCTTGGGCTTGGTGGGGCGAAACGGCGCGGGAAAAACAACCCTGCTAAAGATTATTGCCGGGGAACAGAAGCCGTCGGAGGGCACGGTCTCTATGCCGAAAGATTACCGAATCGGCTACCTGCCTCAGGAAATGACCCACAACGAGGAAGCGACTATTTTGGAGGAAGCACAGAGCGCATTTTCTGAGTTTCAAGACCTGGAGTCGCGCGTGGAAAGATTGGGACAGGAGCTGGCCACGCGCACCGACTACGAAAGCGATGAATATTCTCGGATCATTGACCAACTGAGCGATGACAACGACAGGCTCGCCCTGTTGGGCCAAGCCAGTGCCGAAGAACAGACCCAGCGCGTGCTTCAAGGGCTTGGATTTGCAAGAGAGGACATGGGGCGGAAGATGAGCGAATTCTCAGGCGGTTGGAAGATGCGCGTAGAGCTATCAAAGTTGCTGCTGATGAGCCCCAACTTGATGCTGCTCGACGAGCCGACCAACCACTTGGATATCGAGTCTATTGAATGGCTCGAGGGCTTTCTGAAGAGTTCGCCGAGTTCCATCATTCTCATCTCACACGACCGGACTTTTCTTGATGTCATCACAAACCGGACCGTGGAGATCAGTACTTATCGGACCTACGACCACAAGGCGTCTTACAGCAAATACATAGCATGGCGCGCAGAGGATATGGAGCGACAGCAGACGGCCTACAAAGCGCAGCAGAAAGAAATCGCTCACATGCAGGAGCTGATCAACAAGTTTCGAGCGAAGAAAAACAAAGCTGCCTTCGCTCAGAGCTTGATTAAAAAGCTCGAAAAAATGGAGCGCATAGAAGTGGATGCTGAGGAAAACGCCGCCATGCGATTCCGCTTCCCTCCCGCGCCCCGGTCCGGAAAAGTGGTGTTTGAGGCCAAACAATTGAAGAAGAGCTTTGGAAAGCTCGACGTGTTTGAGAACGTTGATTTGATGATTGCTCGGCAAGAAAAATTGGCCTTGGTGGGGAAAAATGGGGCAGGAAAAACAACGCTGACGCGCATCCTGCTCGGGGTGGAGGCTGCCGAGGGTGAAGTAGAGAAGGGGCACAATGTGGACGTGGGGTACTACGCGCAGAATCAAAGCGAGGAACTCAATCCAGAGTTGACCGTATTTGAAACGATTGATGGCGAGGCCGTGGGGGATGTGCGCAAGCGAGTGCGCGCGTTGCTCGGTTCGTTTCTCTTCAGCGGGGAGGACGTAGAAAAGAAGGTGAGAGTGTTAAGCGGGGGGGAGAAGGCGCGCCTGGCCTTGTGCAAACTCATGCTGCACCCGTACAATGTGCTGGTGCTTGACGAGCCCACCAACCACTTGGACATGAAAGCAAAAGACGTGCTGAAGAAGGCCTTGATGGACTTTGATGGGACGCTGATTGTCGTGTCGCACGACCGAGACTTTTTGACGGGCATGACTGAATTGGTCTACGAAGTGACCCCGACGGGACTGCGCCAATACATCGGGGACATACAAGAATTCTTGGCCCAAAAGCGCACCTCATCGATTGCCGAGTATGAGGCCGACCGGAAAGCAAAGAAGAAAGAGCAAGCCGCGAAATCGGGCAAGGGCGATGGCGATGGTGAGAAATTGACGGGGAAACAGGTCTACGAGCAGCGCAAAGAACGCCAGCGAAACGAGCGAAAACTGAAAAACCGCATCGGAAAGCGCGAGAAGGAAATTGCAGCCTTCGAAGAGAAACTGGCTGAACTCAATGCCGAAGTGACCGCAGCCGGTGGGGAGCGGAAATCAAGCGTCGAAATGGCCTATGCCTACGAGAAAGTTCAGAGAGGTTTGGACGAGGCCATGGCCGATTGGGAAGAGGCGACTGAGGCCCTCGAGCAGCTCAACGCGTAGGCGCCTTGAGGTAGCGACGCCAGCGGTCGAGCACTTCGGCCATGTCGTCCGGAAGTTCACTGTCAAACTCCATCATCTTACCGGTGTCCGGGTGTTGAAAGCCCAGCGTTTTTGCGTGAAGCGCCTGGCGGGGCAAGATGGCGAATGAATTGCGTATGAACTGTTCGTACTTCCCTGTTTTCAAGCCTTTCACCGTTTGAGCACCACCGTACACGGGGTCACCGAAAAGCGGGCGGCCAATCGACTGCATATGCACACGGATTTGGTGTGTGCGGCCCGTTTCCAGTTTACACTCGACCAAAGTCACCGGTCCGAAGCGCTCGATCGGAGTGTAATGGGTGATGGCGTGTTTGCCATAATCACCATCGGGAAAAACAGTCTGCACCCGTCGATCGCCATCTGAGCGACCGATGTAGTTGTCCACCGATCCAGGGTCTTGTATATCGCCCCATACCAGAGCGTGGTAGCGGCGCTCAGTGGAGCGCACAAAGAACTGCTCGCTGAGATGCGAGAGGGCTTGTTCGGTTTTTCCGATCACCATAAGGCCGGTGGTGTCCTTGTCGAGGCGATGCACAAGACCCGGTCGAGGGACGGGTTGACCTTCTTTGCTTGCGAGCTGGCCAAAATGATAGATAAGACCGTTGACCAATGTGCCTGTGAAATTGCCGATTCCGGGGTGGACCACAAGCCCGGCCGGCTTGTGCAACACGGCAAGGTGATCATCCTCATAGCGAATGTCCAGCGGAATGTTCTCTGCGATGAGTTCAAATTCTCGGACGGGCTGGGGCAGCTCAAGGGTGATTACATCGCCGGGCCTGACCTTGTAGTTTGACTTGACCGCCACGCCTTCCACTCGAACATAGCCCGCCTTGGCTGCTAGCTGCAAGCGAGATCGTGATGTATGCGGCAAGAGGTTGAACAAGAACTTGTCGACACGTAGCAGCGCTTGACCGGGCTGGGCGACGAGTCGGTGGTGCTCAAAAAGTTCGCCCGAGAGCTCACCCGAAGCATCACCATCGTGGGCTGGTCCAGTGTCGCTCATTTGAGAATCAAACGTTGAGCCGATTGCCAAGCCACAGAGCCGCGTGAGTCCGACCGGTCCACCACCACCAAGTACAAGCCGCGCGGCAAATCAGCGACAGAAATTTGAGCTGAGCGTTCGGCGGCTGCAGCCGAGGTTGATCGTATCAACCGACCGAGTCCATCGTACAAACCAATGGTCCGTGCCTCAGGGGCGCCGTCCGCCCACATCACGTGAACCAGATCCTGGGCGGGGTTGGGAGCGAGTGTCCACGGGGCAACGGTGAGCTCCGAATTCACCGGAGAAACGCCCGTCCAATAATCGCAATCGCCTGATTTGAATACTGGCCGGACCATAACCGTTCCTTCAATCGTTGAGGAGACCCAATCGGCGCCAAGGCCCAATTGGTAATGAAGGCGCGAGGCATTGAACTGCGTGTTCTTGTCCAATCCCAAGTTTAGAGAAAACTCCGCTTCTTGCACCATGCCAACATGAACGGTGCCCTCCACCGCAAGCGGCTCGTCGTAGGCGTAATAGGCAAACATATCGTGGCCGTCGGTGAAGTACTCGGGATAATGGAACAGGTAATGGTTGCCGAGCTCCTCCCCAGGCATACCGCTGTCATCATCCCACGCGCGGAGAAAAAAATTGTGGTCGTCCATCGAGTCGTAGTACGGTGTGAAGTGTATGAGCAAGCCCAGCAAAGTGTCCGGCGTCACAATGTCGTAGCGCAGCGCCAGCTTACCCCCGGCCGATGTTAAACCGTAAGCCTTCTCGGCCGATCCGTCATCGTAGGCGTAGTAATTGGAGAATTCCTGCGTGAAAACGATGCTGTCGTTGTTCGGTACGCCCACGCGGTCTTGGTAAAGAATGCCGATGTTGTTCTCGTAGAAGCTGACCTCAAAGGCGGCACAGCTGTCGTTAGAAGGCGCGTCAAAAACAAAGCCGCTGGGATCAATAATGCTGTTTCCCGCCTGGATGTAGTACGGCACTTCAAAAGGCTCAAACGGATTGACCACCGTGGTAGAAAACGGGTTTTCGTGGACCTCGGTGGCGCCCGTTTCCACGTCGCGGACAACAAATCCTGCCGTCACATTGTCGGCTTGCAAAGAGGAGAGGTTGCGGTGGAGAGTCCGACTGCTATCGGCCATGAAAGCCGTCGGGTTCGTAAGGAAATGCGACCACGGCATGGCGTGATAGGTGCGCAGCAAGGTGTGCTGAGGGGCTGTGAAAGCCACCTCGAAAAAGTTGAAGCTGTCCGGGGCGATGTTGTCGTCGAGAAACACGTAATCCACATGCCACAAGTCTGCGTGACCGGCGAGCGTACCGTGGTTGCGGAAGCGAAATTGAAATCCACTCTGCAAATGGGCGAGTTCGGTGATCGGAATGAAGGCCAATGCAAAAGTGTCCATCGGCGCACCGGCGGCCGACCACACCTGTGACCACCCCTCATCGCCACCCGCAGGGGCGAGAAATTCCACGATCAAGGAGTCATTTTCGTCCGGGGCGTTGCCCAAGCCGCCGCCTTGGTACTGGAAAACCAGGTGCACCCCATCGTCCGGCAATTGAGCACTCAAATCAATGGCTGCAGAAGTGAGTGTGTCGGCCCAGCCTGTGGCATCGGCTTGAAAAAAGTAGGGCGAGCCGCCGGCGTCCAAACCATCGAGCGTGGCGCAACCCACCGTAGGCGGGTCAATCGCTATGGTGGTGGTGCGGCGGGCCGAGGCGTCCACCCAGCGGACCAATTCAGCAGGCCCCAGATCCGATGCATACGTAGGTGAAGCGAAATCGTCGAAAAAAGGTAGCGAAATTTGAGCTCCCGCACGCTCCGGTTGTACACTTACAACTGTGCGGTCCGTGGGCATAAACTGCAAGTCTTGCTCGCGTTCTTGGGCCTCAGCCGACAAGCTCAAAATCATCAAGGCCACAGCCCAGAGCATCTTCCATCCTCGATTCATCATATCACGGGTTCTTTTCATTTGCAGGGGGTGCAAGCACGGTCAAATCTATGAGTGATTCAAGTGCGATGCGGCGTCCGGTTACGAATTCCGGTTGTTGGAATCGAACGACAGCTGCAGCCGTGTCCCGGGTTTCATATTCGATGCGGCCCGCTGTCAACCCCAATTCTTCAATAGTCGCCAGCACATCATTGAGCAAGAGCCCTGCGAAATTTGGCAACTCCACAGAGCGGCGCCTGGATTGGCCAATGACCAATTCGAGGTAAGCTCCCCGGGGTTGACGGTCGTCGGGCAATAGACTTGCAGCCCCTTGTCGCACTTCAACCACAAGGCCAGCTAAATCATCCGTGGCCACATAGTGCTCTGAGAACTTAAAACCCTTGTTGCCCAAAATAATCCGCGCCACTTGAGCGTCCATGCCTTCGGCCACTTCAATCCTCTCTCTGGGCGGCTGGGAGCGGTAAACCGTCAAATACACCTTCCGCCCTGTTTTTACTGAGGCCAAAGGCTTGGGGTCCTGGTCGACCACAGCCCCCGCGCGGCCTCGTGGATCATAAATACTATCGAGCATAATCGCTTCAAGGCCTTGGGCGGCAAGCAGTGATTCTGCACTGGACCGGTCCAGTCCGATTACTTCAGCCACTGCAATGTGATCGCCAAAACGCGTGAATTGCCTTAAACTGAACTTGAGCAAGAAAAAACCGAGAAACAATCCCAGTACACCCACCGCAAGTTGAATGCGGAAAGTGCGACTGCACAGGAAAGTCTTGCAAGATTTCAGCATCAGTTCAGCAGGGGGTCGACATAGATCAATGAGCCATCGCCGCAGGAATGGTCGACTCTATAACGGAAGAAAGGTCGTTTATATATCCGTACTTCACCCCGTCCACACAACACTTGCCTCGCGTAACGTGGCCGAGCAAGGTAAAAGGCACGCCCGCTTCGGTCAGCGAGTCGATCATCTTCCCTTCGAGGTCGTCCGTGGTGGTGACCAAAATGCGACCTTGGGCCTCGCCGAACAAGAATGCATCAAGCCGCACGTCGCCGTCGCTCTCCACGTCAAATCCGAGCGCGCGAGGCGCGCCCATCTCCACAAGGCAGGCCATCACACCGCCGTCCGACACATCGTGGGCACCGGTGATGTGGGCGCGGTCTATCAGCGTGCGAACGCCCTCGTGCAGTTTCACCTCAGAGTCCAGATCGAAGTGAGGTGCAGAGCTGTAACGCACCTCGTGCAAAGCCACTAAGTACTCACTACAACCCAAGTCGTTATGCGAGTCGCCCAACAGGTAAATCAGATGCCCCTTCTCCTTGAAATCAGACGTCATCTGAAGATCCACATCTTCAAGCAGTCCAAGCATACCAATAGTCGGCGTCGGGTACACCGGCATGGGCTCGCCCTGCTCATTTGACGTCTGGTTATAGAAACTGACATTGCCCCCGGTCACCGGTGTATTGAATGCCAAACAAGCCTCACTCATCCCCTTGATTGCGCCGACAAATTGCCAGTACACCTCCGGGTTGTACGGGTTGCCGAAATTCAAGCAGTTGGTGATGGCCGAAGGCTGGGCTCCCACGCACGCGATGTTGCGCGCGGCTTCTGCTACGGCGATAGCGCATCCCCGATGCGGGTCCGCCTCAACGTAACGCGCATTGCAATCCACGCTCAATGCGAGCCCTTTCTTGCTGCCTTTCACTTGGACCACGGCCGCGTCGCCTGGACGGTTGGTTGAACGGTTGGCCGTGCCCACCATGGAATCGTATTGCTCGTATACCCAACGCTTTGAAGCGATGTTGGGCTGAGCGAGTAATTCGCGGGCCGCCGCCACATAGTCGTCCGGCTCGGGGATATCGTCGATGCTGTACTCAGCAATATCCTTCAAGTAGCCCGGTTCGCGCGTCTCGCGGTCATACACCGGTGCACCGCCGCCCAGCACCAAACTGTCCGCGCTGAGTTCCCCCACAAGCTCATCGCCATCAAAATAACGCAAGGTGTCGCCTTCGGTGACCACGCCGATCTCAACAGCGTGCAAATCCCATTTATCGAAGACGGCCTTGATTTCAGCCTCTTGCCCCTTCTTCACCACCACGAGCATCCGCTCTTGCGACTCGCTTAGCAAAATTTCATAAGGCTGCATATCAGCTTGACGCGTGGGCACCAAGTCCAGTTGGATATCCATCCCCACGCCACCGCCCGCGCTCATCTCGCTGGTCGAGCAGGTGATGCCGGCAGCCCCCATGTCCTGCATGCCAACCACCGCATCTCCGGCGGCGAGCTCGAGCGATGCCTCCAAAAGAAGCTTCTCCTGGAAGGGGTCGCCGACTTGTACTGCCGGCAAGTCATTGGCCGAATCCGCCGAAATATCCTTTGACGCAAACGACGCTCCTTGGATGCCGTCCTTGCCCGTGGCCGAACCGACAATAAATACCGGGTTACCCGGACCGCCTGCCTTGGCACTGATGATTCGATCGCTCTTAAGCAAGCCCACGCTCATGGCGTTGACCAATGGGTTCGTGTGGTAGACCTCGTCGAAAAAGACCTCTCCGCCCACCACCGGCACGCCAAAACTGTTGCCGTAGTCTGCAATGCCGCGAACCACGCCATCGAGCAACCAACGCGTCTTGTCCTCGTCCAAGTCGCCGAAGCGCAAGGAATTCAATTGAGCAATTGGGCGAGCGCCCATCGTGAAAATGTCGCGATTGATACCGCCCACACCCGTGGCAGCACCTTGATATGGTTCCAGCGCACTGGGGTGGTTGTGGCTCTCTATTTTGAAAGCGCAGCCGATGCCGTCGCCGATATCGACGATCCCCGCATTCTCCTCCCCGGCCTTGACGAGCATGTGTGGGCCCTCCTTGGGCAAGGTCTTGAGCCACTTGATTGAATTCTTGTACGAGCAATGCTCGCTCCACATCACCGAATAAATGCACATCTCTGTGAAATTCGGGGTGCGCCCCAAAAGCTCCTCAATCAACTCAAATTCAGAGGCCAATAAGCCCATTTCTTCGGCCTGCTCGAGGGTGGCCAATGCAGTCGATGCTCCCATAATGAATCGCTTGTAATTACGGCGTCAAAGGTAGTGCGTGCGGTTTGCTCAACGTGTCCGAACTTCCCCCCATGAGTGAAAAGTTGTTCCGCCGCATTTTTTCAGGGTTCGTCCTGCTTGCTACACCCTTTGCTTTGACCGCTCAATGCGCTGAATGCACTGCCGATCCAGGCTGTTCAAGCACAGACGGCATGCCAACAATCTGTCCGGCCACCTTGCCTGCAGGCACTGCTGCAGAATTTTATGAGCAGAATTTGACTTTTTACATGCCCGCAGACATCGTGGACGCCGGCTCCGGGGTGACCGCGACGCTCAACTCTTTAACGGTCACGTCCATCTCTGGCTTGCCTCTGGGGCTCGAAGTTGTCCTGGACGAGGAAGATGCGATCTACGAGCCGGCCGCCGGGCAGAATTTGGGCTGCGCCACGGTTTGCGGAACGCCATTGCTGCCAGGATCCTTCGTGATGACCATCCACGTGAGCGTACAAGTGACGGCATTGGGCTTTGATCAAACTGTGATAGAGCAATTCGACTACGCACTCCTCATCGAGCCCGGAACCGGCGGCACGACCACCTTCACCTACTCGCCTACGGCGGGCTGTGGGACACTCGACGTTGGATTTGACGCGCTGATAGAAGCGGGTGATGGACAAGTCGCCAACCACGCCTGGGACTTCGGAAACGGTCTGACGGCTAGCGGCGCCCACCCCGACACGGTGACTTATAGCGAGCCCGGCGTGTATACACCCACGCTCACCACCACCATCGGACAGTACGAACTCCTTGCACTCATCCTCACCGGGACCAACGACGGCTGGTCGGGTGACGTCGATGACTTGTTCACCTCCCCAGGCGACCCCTACTTCGTGCTGACCAATGCCAACGGCGTAGACGTCTACACCTCGTCGTGGGCGGGCAATACCACAAGTCACGTGTGGAGCGGCCTGAACATCCCGCTGACTGCTCCCCCTTACACCGTTTCGTTTTGGGATGACGACGACATCACGGCCGACGACCCCTTGGGTTCGGTGGCCTTCAACCCCGAGGACAACAACGCGATGTACATCAACGCCTCGGGCACAACGGCAACGTTGAACATCGCGCTTCAACCCGTGCAAACCGTAGTGGACAGCGCCTCAATCGAAGTGTTCGCCGGTCCGGACCCTGCACTGGAAAACGACGGAGACAGTTTGTACTTGCCCGACGGACCGTGGGCCGTGGTGAATTGGTATTACGAAGGCGAAGGCGTCGAACTGTCCGGCCCGCCCGAAGTTAGCGGGTGGTACCAAGTGGATGTCACCGACACAAACGGATGTTTTGCTGTGAGCGCACCGGCCTTGTGGTGCGCGCTGGCCGATGTTTTAGAGCTTGAATTGATCTGGGGCGCTGGGACGGTGGAAGTTCCGCCCGGATTAGGGACGTATACGTGGTACGCCGACGGGGTGTTGTTGGCCGATGAGACGACCAATGTCGCGGGCGCCGTTGAGGGTGCGCTGATGAGTGTCGAGGTGAGTGACCACCCGGATTGCCCGGTGTTGACCGCTAGTATAGACATGTCTGTGGCCGAATTTGGCAAGGTGGCGTGGCGCGCCTTCCCTACGCCCTTTGAAACCGCCTTGCACATCACAACGAGCACAGCAGGTGGTGGCATCAGCGAGAACAGCGGGATGCTCGTGGCTGAACTCGTTGATATGCAGGGGCGACGCATCGCGCAATCGCCAGCTTTCGTGGGCACACTGAACTGGGACGGATTGAACATCCCAACCGGCTCTTATGTCTTGCTGCTTAAAAGAAACGAAACCGTTTTGGCCTCTCAACGCGTGATCCGAAAATGAGGGCCGTCATTCAACGGGTGGACCGGGCGGCCGTGCGCATCGAGGGCAAGGTTTCCGGTGAAATTGGCCGGGGCCTTATGATTCTGCTGGGCATCGAGGCGGCCGATGAGCCCCAGGATGTGGCTTGGTTGGTCCGCAAAACTGCATCACTTCGGATTTTCTCTGATGAGCAGGGGAAGATGAACAAGGATCTCCTTGATATTGAAGGGGGCGTGTTGGTTGTAAGCCAATTCACCTTGCACGCAAAAACAAAGAAAGGCGCGCGCCCCTCTTTTATTCGTGCAGCTCGTCCAGAGCAAGCCATTCCGCTTTACGAAGAGTTCATCCGCGAAATGGAACGGGTCATTCAACGGCCGGTGGCCAGCGGGAAATTTGGGGCTGACATGGCGGTAGAATTGGTCAACAACGGGCCGGTCACCCTGCTCATTGACACGCAGAACAAAGAATAGAACATCAAGGCATAGAATATGAAAGCAATGCAATCCCAAGTCGATCAGTGGATCACCACCACGGGCGTGCGCTATTTCAGCGAGATGACGAATATGGCCCTGCTAACCGAAGAGGTCGGTGAACTCGCTCGCATTGTTGCGCGGCAATACGGCGACCAAAGTTGGAAACCCGGCGCTGAGCCCGAAGACTTCCAGGCCGCGCTCGCTGGGGAAATGGCTGACGTACTATGGACCCTCATCGCTCTGGCAAACCAATGCGACGTCGATCTCAGCGCCGCCTTTGCCACCACCATGGAAAAGAAGAACTGGCGTGACTCCGACCGCCACCGCAACAACCCCAAACTGCAGTCATGAGATTTTTCAAACTTCTACTGCTGATGGGAGCAACCATGGTTGGCTCAGCGATGGTCAACTCAGCATCAGTTTCCGCCCAGAACTTAGCGCCCACCCTAGCATCGGAGAGACAGGCCAATGCCGCGCTTCACGAGCGGCTTGAGGCGACAAGTTGGACGGGCGGACTGCCACTGCGGTGTGTGGGTCCCACCGTAATGAGCGGCCGGGTGGTGGATTTGGCGGTCAACCCCAAGGACCCCAGCGAGTTTCTCGTGGCGTACGCCTCGGGCGGGCTGTGGCACACGACAGATCACGGCACAAGCTTCACTCCGCTGTTCGACTATGAATTGGTTATGACCCTTGGAGCGGTCGCCGTAGATTGGGAAGCCCGCACCATCTGGGTCGGCACGGGCGAAGTGAATTCCTCACGGAGCAGTTATGCCGGATTGGGCGTGTACGCGAGTTCAGATTGGGGGGCCTCGTGGCAACATCGAGGGCTGGCCGATAGCCACCACATTGGTCGCGTGGTGTTGCACCCTGACGATCCACAAACCTTGTATGTGGCGGCTTTGGGGCCGTTGTACGTTGAGGGATACTGACAGCGCGGTGTATATAAAAGCGAAGACGCCGGCACCTCGTGGCGGCAACTCATTGGGCCACTCGACAACACGCACGGGGCGGGAGCTGTCGATCTGGTGATGGACACTGCAAGGCCGCAGCACTTGTTTGCATCGATGTGGGACCGTTCGCGCAGGGCGTGGGATTTTCGTGAGGATGGCCCCGGAAGCGGTGTATTTGAAAGCTGGGATGGCGGCGAGAACTGGTCCACCTTGTGCGGCGAGGGCAGCGGATTTCCCGAAGCTCAAGGGCGGGGCAGAATTGGCTTGACCTACAACGCCCAAGCGGATCGCTTGTACGTATTACTGGACAATCAGAACCACCGGCCGGCTGAAAATTTGAGCGATACTGAGGGTGATGTCAAAGGCGAGAATGATGAGCCCGAAGCCTTGGAAGCAGACGATTTTGAACACATGAGCGCACGGGCTTTCGCTCGGATCGACAGCGCCTTGCTCGATCAATTTCTTATCGATAATGATTTTCCGGAGGAGGCGACCGTCGAGCAAGTGAAGGTTCAAGTAAAGGCCGGCGAATTGAAGCCTGCAGATTTTCACGCCTATTTGGCCGATGCCAACGCCGAGATGTTTGACACACCCATAGTCGGGTCCGAAGTTTATGTGTTCGAGCGCTCCGAAGGCGTTGACGAGAGCGGCGTTTGGCAGCGGACCCACACCGATTATCTGGAAGGCGTCTGCTACACGTATTGCTATTACTTCGGCGTGATTGAAGTGGACCCGAGCAATGCCGACCGCCTCATCATTGCCGGCGTACCTATGCTTGAAAGCCTCGATGCTGGCCAAACATGGTCGTCCATAGCTCAGCCCAATGTCCACGTCGACCACCACGCAATTTGGATCAATCCAGCTCGGCCCGAGCACGTAATCGGGGGAAACGATGGCGGCGTAAACGTCACGTGGAACGGCGGCGAGGATTGGACGCAGTGCAATTCCCCGGCGGTGGGTCAATTCTATGCGGTGGCCGTCGATCAAGCGGATCCCTACCGGATCTACGGCGGACTGCAAGACAACGGAACTTGGGTCGGATCTTCAAGGTATACGGCGTCTCGACATTGGCTGAAATCTGGTAGCTACCCCTATGAAATGCTCGGCGGTGGGGACGGTATGCGCGTGCAAATCGACACGCGGACAAACGAAACGGTATACACCGGCTCGCAGTTTGGCTGGTACAGCCGGCAGGACCGGCAGGCCCACGACTGGGAGAGTGTGCACCCCCGGCATGTGCTAGGCGAACGGCCCTTGCGCTGGAATTGGCAAACCCCCATATTGCTCTCGAAGCACAACCAAGACGTGCTCTACATGGGCTCGAATCGATTCCACCGCTCGCTGAACAAGGGAGAAGAAATGGAAGTGCTCTCCGGGGACTTGACCCACGGCGAAGTGGCAGGAAATGTGCCCTATGGAACGCTCACTGATATCGACGAAAGCCCTTTGCGATTCGGTCAACTTGCCGTGGGCTCAGACGATGGGCGCGTACACGTGAGCATGGACGGCGGCTACAACTGGGCGGAGTGGAACCTCCCGGAAAAACTTGATAAAGACCCTATTAAGAAGCTGTGGATCAGTGAGGTAATGTGGTCCAAGCACGACCGTGAGTTGCTCTACATTTCACTCAACGGCTACCGGCACGATCACTTCGATAGCTATGTTCTTTCAAGTCGCGACGGCAATCAGTGGACGCGTCTTGGTGAAGGACAATTGCCTTGCGAGCCTGTCAATTGCTTGGCGCAGAGCGAAGACGATGACGGACTGTTCTTTGTGGGGACCGACGGCGGGCTGTACGCTTCGCTGGACGGCGGGACCAGCTTCGCCTTGGCGCAGCCCGATCTGCCGAAGGTTCCAGTCCACGATTTGGTCATTCAAGAACGCGAGAACGAATTGGTCATAGCCACTCACGGCCGCAGCATTTGGGTGCTCGAGTTGGGCGTTCTGATCGACGGTTTGAAGGAGGTCGGAGAATCCCGGTCGAACTTGTCACGGTCGAAATTGTCTTTGGGAGAAGAAGGCGTGTTGTCGGAATTGAAGTGGCGCGAGCGCTGGGGATCGCCAAGGTTTGGGTGGAGCGAAGCTGCCAACCCCTCCGTTCACGCACCGTGCTTTATCCCGGTGGCTGGGACTTACGATGTGATCGTGACCCACGATAGCCTGGGAATCTTGAGCCATAGAGAAGTGGAGATGCGTCAAGGCTGGCAGGAACTTGAGGTAAAGGCCGCGCTGAGCGACGGATCGCGTGAGTTCTTGCAGCCGGGCGAGTACACCGTGCGAATCGTGGGTCGCTTGGACGCAAAGCGTGCCGGCGAGGTCACGGCGCGATGGAGCGTGGTAGAGGATTGAATATCACGCCTTGAAGTAGCGCAAGCTGACGGTGGCCGGCAGTTTCTTAGGGAAAGTGCGCGAGCATTCTTCCACCATGTGCAGGCCCGCCTCGGCCGCCATAGCATCATAGGTGGGCACACAGACGATGTATTGATCAGAAAAACCGTGGGTGGCATCGTAGGCGGTGGCCGGCATAGCGCCTTGGCGCTCGGCAGCTTGGTTCGGGTTCACAGTGTGCAGCTCAATGACCAGCAGTCCGAAACGCTCGACGTAGGGGCGCCATTTGGCGAAATGCTCGACCAGGCTCTGTTCAACGTCCAGCAAAAGGAGGCGCTCACCGCGAAAAGCGAAAGCGCCTTGGGTCATGGGCGTTCCGGAGCGCTGTGCGACCGGCCGGTTAAAAACACGGTTGTGATCAAGAAAGGAGCGGACGCTTAGCAGGCTGGAAAGCTCGATTCCGAACTGCTGACGCATATCGGCATCGAGGCGGTCGGGGTCTCCGATGTCACCCCAGATGAAATGCCCGTCAACGCCTGCATTTTCAAAATGGTCGGCTGTAGCGATAATGGCCGCTCGATTGAAGTCTGCACCAACCAACGTGAGAGGGTGCGTATCGAGGTGGCGACCGCGCAAAGTTTCTCGCTTGATGAACGTATAGAGGTGAAGCAACAGCGCACCGTTGCCACAACCCATATCGCACAGGCCACCGGGCTGCTCGTCGAGCGGTGCGTCGAAGATGCTACGGACAACGTCATCGAGGTGGGAAAAATAGGCAGCGTGGGCGCCGCCCGAGCCCCAGACGTTCAAAGCGCGATCAACGTGAATCTCGGGGGAGCCGGGCGGAACGCGCCAGAGCTTTCCGCCGTCCGCCCAAATGAGCTCTTCCGCCCAAAGGAAGGTCTGCAGGTACGACGTGGTGACACCGAAGGCCGCCGAACGCTCAAGGAAGAATGAGCCTTCCGCTGTGCCTTCCCAATCAAGGGCGGACAGCACACTTTGAAAGGCCTCGGCACGCGAGGGGTGCATTTTTTGAAGCTGCATCTCGAGGGCGGTCCAACTCGTGATGGGGGCAGTCCCAGCAAGCGTTCCCAAGGTGACAAGCCATGGCCCAATCAGCGCCCCTTCTAAATGGTAAGCCAAGCGCAGCTCTCCGCAGTCAAGCATCCGGGAGCGGGCGGCCAGCACAGCATTCATAGCGACCAAAGCCTCAGTGCTCAGGGCCGTCTCGGGCTGGCGCCACATGCCATTGGCCTGCTCAAGCCAATACCGGCCGATGCTGTATTGCGCGCTCAACGCGAGCCACTCCGAACTGGGCATGCCGCGCAAGGCGTCGGGAGCGGGGTCATAGCGCACCGAGCTAGTCGCTTTGTCGCAGCTCATAGCGAGCACGCCTTGAGAAGCAAGAAGGCGCAGACCCGTGTTCAAGTAACCGGGGTTCGCGTCGTATTTCAACGCAGCATCGTCCACATCAAAACCGGAATGCAGCACTTCGGCCAGCACATCATGCCGGTCCAATGCGGGAATGACGCCACAAAGCGCAACGCCATCCAGTTGTTGAAATAGCCTTTGGCGCAGGGTCTTGAGCCGGGCGCGATCGTCGATGCGTTCCCAGTCAGAATCGTGTGCTAGTCTCATAAGCCTCCGCAAGAAAACCATACAAATCCCATTTCTGAAATCGGACTATGGTAGCTTTCAACTACGCGATGTGCGGAATCCAGCGGGGATGGCGCAGACGGGAATGGGAGCCATTTTGTGGCCGTTGACTTCATTCAAGCGGCCAAAGATGGCCAACACCTCCAACTCGCGCTCCGTGTGCGCTGAAGTACAGGCCTTGTGCGTCGCAGAGGCAGAAAAGTGTTCCATCGCCCACTCAAGTTCATCATAGGTGGCGCCCAGCTGGTCTTCATCAGAGCGGTCGTCGCCCCAAAGTCCGTCGGTGGGCACGGCGCCTAGAATTTCGCTGGAAACACCAAGTGCACGGCCCAAGGCGTACACCTCGCTCTTATACAAATCGGCAATCGGACTCAAGTCCACCCCACCGTCGCCGTATTTCGTGTAGAATCCCACGCCGAAGTCTTCCACGCGATTTCCAGTGCCCACCACCAAAGCATGACGCCCGGCCGCAGCAGCGTACAGCGTGGTCATGCGGAGTCGGGCACGTGAATTGGCCTCATTCAAGAGCGACAATGGGCCGTTATCTTGCTCAAAGTCGGATTTCCACACATCGAAAGACTGCGTGAGATCAATGCAAGACGAACTCACCTGTGGCCACGCAGATTCCAAGGACTCGATGTGACGTAGCCCACGCTCATGCTGTTCAGCCCTCTGATGGATGGGCATGCGAAGCAAGTGCACAGGGGCCTGTGTACGGGTCAAAAGTGCAGAGACAACAGCCGAATCGATGCCGCCACTCACACCAACAAGCCAGCCTTTCAAGCCCGATTGGGCCAGATAATCAACGAGCCAGTCCACGATGTGCGCACACGCACGCTCGGGATCAATAACTGTGGACAACCGCATGGAAGGCATCAGAAGAGGAAGCCACAGGTGAGCAAGATTGCGTTGTCCACCGCCTTGACATCGTAGCCCTGCAAGTTTTGCAAATCGATCAATCCACTGGCCGTTTCCAGATGCTCTTGTTGAAGATCAGGGCCGTGATTTCGATTGCTGATTACGTTGAAAAGGCCGTTGTTGAACGTAGCGCCCACAAGCAAAGACGTGGAGCCGGACATATTGTATTCAAAGCCCAGAGCTACAATCATTGCCGCACGCATAATGTTCATTTCGTTGTCTGTCAAAATGTCGACATCCACAACATCGTACACCCCCTCGTCAAGCAGATCCCAGACCACGGTGCCGTCCTCCTCAATTTTCTCCTTGTACACGTAATCGATGGATTCACACGCCGTCGAGCGAATGTTCAAGCCAAGGCCAAGGCCGAATTGGCCCCAATAGGTCATATATCCGATTTCCTTCGTGCGCAATTTAAAGGTCAGAGGCAGCTCAACCCACTGGTTGTTATAGTTTCTAGCGTGTTTTGCAATAAACCGCGTGCTGTCATCCAAAGCCAATTCAGGGTCGCCCGTCACCCGGTCAATGTATTCCAATCGCCCCCCGTTGTGGAACACATTCAAGCCGGTGCCAAACGAGTAGGTTTCCGAAAAGTGGATGTCCGTGGTGAAGCCGAAACCGAACCGGAACACGGGTTTTCCATCCATGGAATGGGTGTCGCGCGGTAGCATCCAGGCTATGTTGGGCAAAAAATGCAGGCCCATTCGCACCTGAGGCGGCGCCTCCTCGGTGCCGAAAGACGGGATGTAATCGGAGAGTTGGGCGCTCATTGGAGCACACATCCAGCCCATAGTCATCAACAATAGCAAGGCTTTGGAGAGGGTCGCAGAATTCATCTTGTTCATTTCGACAATTATGCAGCAATTTTACGCGCCCAGCCCCAGTGTTCGTATGCCGAAACCCAGCTTATTCTCCACCTTATTCTCAACGGCCATTGCAGCGACCTGTTGCCTTGCAAGTTGCGGGCCAAATTCCCGGTGGGACGTCGACATCTCACACAGTGAGCATTCAACGGCCTTCCACCGCCCCTTCGAGCAGGTGATCTCTGCCGCACAGTCGGGATCATTCGCTGCACCAAGCGAGGCACATCGCTCGGCACAAGAGCAGGCCATACAGCAAGAGTTTTGGACGACCTACTGCGAGGATGTTCTGAGGCTGGGCGCTTGGCCCGCTACGACTCCACCGAGCGATTCGTTGCAGTCCGCCTTTGTGGAATTCGCCCAGAACGAAATCACGCAACGCGCTGTGAGCGGCATAGACTCCCTGGTGCGGCCCCAATTGAAGGCCGCCGAAGATGAGTTGGCTTCAGCCTTCCGCCGATTCTCCGTGCACTTCCCCGAAAGCAGGACGCCCGAAGTGTTCTGGATGTACTCCGGATTCAACTACGCGGTGGTGCCCCAAGATGAACTGCTGGCCGTAGGCTTGGAGTTTTTTCTTGGGCCTAAGCACCCGTCAGTGGCCGGGTTGCCCCGCAGCATTTATCCCCGCTATGCCCAGAAGCGAATGGTCATTGAACACTTGGCTTCGGACGCTTTGCGCGGTTGGTTGCTGGTTCACTTTCAAGACGAACACCTCCCGAAATTGCCCAGCACCACAGCCGCCATAATTTTATACTGGGGGAAGGTCCTTTATGTAGCACAGGCCATCGCACCTGAGATTCCAATCGAACGATTGCTCAACCTATCGTCGGAAGAATATGCGTGGGCGCAGCGGCACGAATTGGCCGTATGGCTGGAACTTCGAAAGGATGACGTGTTGTATTCCAAAAGCAGGCAAGATGCGAACCGGTGGGTTCGAGACGCGCCGTTCACCAACGCGGGGGCCTTGCCACAAGACAGCCCCGACCGGCTCGGCTGGTACATGGGATTGCGTTGGGCGGAAGACTACATGGCGCGCCATTCTGGGGCCAGCCTTCAGGATTTACTCGAGCAAGAAGACGTGCTGACTTTCCTCCAATCCTACCGACCTTTGCAGCCATGAGCAAGCAAACCGCCACCATTCATTTCGAAGTCACCACCGACGAGAACCGCATCCCCTCTGAAATTCGCTGGTCAGCCAGCGACGCCGGTATTGAAGGGGCAGTGACCGGTGCCATCGCGCTTCGCGTGTGGGACGGTCAACAAGCCTTGGCTATCGATTTGTGGGATCGTCAAATGTCCACCGATCAGATGAAGGCTTTCGTTGTGCAATCAATGATGACCTTGGCCGATACGCTCGAGCGGGCCACCCAAGACCAGCCGGCTGCCGGTGCGATTCGAGGGTTCACCCAAGAACTTGCCGAGCGCATCGGGGTGAGCCCCAGCCAAGATTAAATACCCCCTACTCTCCTGTGATATTCAGGCGATCGCCACGATAGATTTGGTTTGTCTGTGCGATAAACGAGAGGACCTCCTGTTTGCCGTCCCCCTTCACTGCTGAGGTGATGAAATGCGTCGGCATCGCCGACCACAAGGTTAGCATTTTCTTCGTGTAGCGCGGCAGCATTTGCTCTCGCTCGTCCAGCGTGAGCTTGTCTATTTTCGTGAAAATCATTGCAAAAGACAAGCCTGCCTCAGCCATCCACGCCATGAAATCAAGGTCCTTTTTCTGAGGCGGTATCCGCGCATCGATGAGCATCATCACGCACATTAAATTCTCGCGCTTGGTCAAGTATTCACGTGAAGTGCGGTCCCATTTCCCACGGTCCTTTTTGCTCACCTTCGCGTAACCAAACCCCGGCAAATCAACTAAATACCAATCCCGATCAGCGGTCTTCACCGCAAAATGATTGATGAGCTGAGTTTTTCCAGGCGTAGAACTGATTTTTGCCAAAGCCTTGCGGCCGGCAAGCTTGTTAATCAAGCTGGACTTGCCCACATTGCTTCGGCCGATGAAAGCGTACTCCGGTCGATCCGGAGGCGGACATTCATCGAGCTTTGCACTGCTCTTGACAAATTCCGGATGGTCAATCGAGTATTCCACGCTTCTTATACCAATCAGAAAGAATAGAATTGAACTGCTCAGGGTGCTCCATCATCGGTGCATGACCGCAGTTGTCAATCCAGAACAAGTTCGCATCAGGGAACAAGCGATCGAATTCCTCAGCCACATCCGGCGGCGTAATCGTATCGTTGCGCCCCCAAATCAAACACGTGGGTTGCTTCATTTCAGGCAGGTCGTTTGCCATGTTGTGGCGGATTGCACTTTTGGCGATGGCCAAAATGCGCAACACCCGCGCCCGATCGTTGACGATCGAAAAGCACTCGTCCACCAGCTCATCGGTGGCGTGGCTCGGGTCAAAGAACGTCTCCCCCACTTTTCTACGGATGAATTCCTTGTCTTCGCGGCGAGGGAACGTACTGCCGAACGCATTTTCATACAAACCGCTGCTGGCCGTGAGCGTCAAAGACGCCACCCGATCGGGGTGCTTCCTGGTGTAGATCAGGCCCACGTGACCGCCAAGGGAGTTCCCCAACAAATGCACCTTGTCCAACCCCATGTGATTGATGAAGCCCTCGACAAATTTTGAGAGTGATTTGGCGCCTGTTTGCGCAAGGGGCATGTCGTACAGCGGCAGCATTGGAATGATCACCCTCATTTTCCCAGCGAAGTGATCGAAGAGAAGCTCAAAATTGCTCAATGCGCCGAAAAGCCCGTGCAGCAGCACAAGCGGGGTGCCCTCCTCGGAGGATTGCACATAGCGGTACTCCCCGCTGGTGATCAAATTACCATCCATGATTCTTCGATGAGTTCAAGAGCGAAAGCTACACCTGCAGCTGCTTTGAAACACGGCTGAAATCAACCGGTCTCCCCTCCCCATTGTGAACAATCGACGACGGGTTCACCGTCCACAATAATCGTCAACTTTTTCACAAAGTGGGAAGAAGTGGTATAGCGTGGGAAATAGTGGGAAAAACGAAGTACTTTTGAATAGACGCTCAGGCCAAACCATGCTCAACCTTTTAGGAGAATACCGTTGTAAAATCGACGCCAAGGGGCGTTTGATGTTCCCCGCTCGGCTGCGAAAGCAGCTCGACCGGGTGCTGCACGACGGGCTGGTGGTCAACCGCGACATCTTCGAGAAATGTTTGGTGATCTACCCCAAGCCCGAATGGGACCGGGTGAATCAGGAAATGTCACAACTGAGCCGTTATGACCGCAAGCACCAACTCTTTCAGCGGAAGTTCATGAAAGGCGCCACACTCGTGGAGTTGGACTCCGCGGGGCGCGCCTTGCTTCCGTTAGCTCTGCTCGAGTACGCCGGCATTACGCTGGGGGCCGGCGACGGTTGCGTTGTGAGCGGCTTGGGTGAAAAAATTGAAGTCTGGAATGACGCCGCCTACGATTCGCAGGTGCTGAACGACGACGTGCAAGGAGAGGAATTCGGCTCGCTAGCTGAAGACGTCCGACGTGATATCGAACCCCCCGCCTCACGTCCCTGATGACTTCCGCATATCACGTCCCCGTTTTATTACAGCCCTCCCTCGACGGTCTCGCCATCGACCCTTCCGGAACCTACGTTGATGTCACCTTCGGCGGCGGTGGCCACAGCCGTGCCATCCTGGATGTGCTGGGACCGGATGGCCGGCTCTTCGCCTTTGACTGTGACCCGGATGCCGCACAAAACGCACCGGCCGATGAGCGCTTCACACTTGTCCCAGAGAATTTCAGATACATCCGCAATTTCTTGCGCCTGCACGGCGTGAACACGGTCGACGGCATCCTCGCAGACCTGGGCGTGAGCTCGCATCAATTCGACACGGCCGACCGCGGATTTTCAACACGTGGCGACGGCGCCTTGGACATGCGCATGGACCCGCGATTGCCAGAAGGCGCCAACGCCTTGATCGGCTCAAACGACACCCAAGGGCTAACGCAGATTTTACGCAACTACGGTGAATTGCCTCGCCCTCATTTGGCCGCTCGCGCGCTCATTGAGGCCCACGCTGCAGACGCCAAGTGGAGCACGGCTCGACTCAGCGACATCCTCCGCCCGCTTGCTCCGCGTGGCAAAGAAGCCCAATACCTAGCTCAGGCCTTCCAAGCCCTGCGCATTGCGGTCAACGACGAGCTCGGTGCCCTTGAAGACTTGCTTCGCGCAAGCCTGGACCTGCTGCCTGAAGGTGGCCGCCTATCAATCATCAGCTACCACAGCCTTGAAGACCGGATGGTCAAGCGTTTTATGCGCGCCGGCAATCTCGAGGGCGAGGTGCCCAAAGACCTGCGCGGGCAGCACCTCACTCCGTTCGACAAAGTAACCGGGAAGGCCATTGCGGCAGATGACGAAGAAACCGCACACAACCCCCGTGCTCGAAGTGCTCGGCTACGCGTGGCGCAACGCAACAACATCAAACCCCAAAGGTCATGAGCGGTTTGAACAAGCTATTCGGAGGGCGGAAGAAGCCAGCCAACCAACGCGTTAAGCGAACTGCTACGCGCAGATCAAGTCGCAGCAGTGCTAACCAACCGGGTAGAAGTTCCGGCCTTCAATACTTCTTGCTTCGTCCGCTTCGCAACTCGCTTTCAGGAGAGTGGTTAGGCAAGTGGAACAAGCGAGGACTGCCCTTCTTCTCCTTCCTCGCCGCGCTGTTTGTCATATACATCGGGCTGGTCTACCGCTACGAATCTGACGAGCGCGGCAAACGGGATGCCCAGCGCCAATTGCTCGATGTAAGCAACACGCACAAGTCCCTGCTAAGCGAGTTTGAGACACAGCTCCAACGCAGCAAGCTCGACGAGGAAATGGCCGACATCGGTCTCGTTCAACCGGCCTCTCCGCCGCAAATAATCACCGCACCATGAGTTCGCCCAACGCCTCCTCCTCGCGGTCATGGATTGTGTTTGCCTTTTGTGCCGTTTTTGGCGCGGGGATTTTAGGCCAATTGGCAAGGATCCAAATTGACTCGTCGGATCAATGGAGCGAGCAACAAGGGCGACACCTGCCCCAACCGCGAACCATCGAGTCGTTGCGAGGGCAAATTCTCTCGACGGACGGGCATTTGCTCGCTACTTCCGTGCCCACGTACGCGCTGCATTGGGATCCAACGGTGGTCAATGAGGGCGACTTTGAAGCTGAGCTTGAAGCGCTGTGTTCAGCGCTCGCCCGGACTTTCCCTTCGCGTGATGCATCGGAATACCGCACGTTGCTCAGCCGAGCGTTTCGACAGAAAAACAGCCGGTACGTGCCCGTGGTGCGCGATATGAATTATGCCCAAAAGAAGCGCGTTGAGTCGTTTCCCTTCATCGGAACGTATTCACAGAACAAGAGCGGTTTCATTTTCACAAAAAAGCCACGCCGATCACAACCCTTTGCCCCATTGGCCAGCCGAACCATCGGCGTGTACCGCGACAACGCGGAGCATCGCGTAGGAATCGAGTCGGCCTTTGACTCGGCGCTGGGCGGGCAGCCGGGCCTGCAACTGCAGCGACGCATTCACGGTGGGTTGTGGATACCAGCCAGTGGCGACTATATGGTAAATCCCGTACCGGGCTTGGACGTGGTGACCACGTTGGACTTGCGCACCCAAGATGTGGCCACGGAGGCGCTGCGCAAACAAATCGAAAAAAGCGAGGCGGAATGGGGATGTGCCGTGGTGCTCGCCGTGGAGACAGGCGACGTGGTGGCCATTGCCAACTTCTCGCGCAATGCTGAAACAGGCCAATGCTACGAAGACTACAACCACGCCGTAGGGCAAGCTGTGGAACCGGGGTCGACGTTTAAATTGGCCTCGATGCTGGCCCTGCTTGAACGCGGGAAAGCGCATCCGAGTGACACGCTCGAGAC
>JAQWTJ010000030.1 GCA_029242765.1 Flavobacteriales bacterium
CCCCGGGGCTTGCCCATCAAGAGGCCGTGATACGGAAAGCCGTGCTCAACCAACCACGTCTCCGTCACCTGCCGATGCGCCTCGGTTCTGCTCGTGAAAAAAGTGATGATATGCCCTTGCTTATGCCAGTTCAAAATCGTCTCCAGCGCATCAGAATAGGGCTCGCACGTCGCCATGCGTTCGGGCTCTTCATTCGGCACATCCTCAGTGATGGTGCCATCGATGTCAATCAAGAAGTTCTTGACTTCATTGGATAGTTGGGGCGAGGCCGGGCGGCCGTCAGCATCTGTGGCCGAGCGCAGGTCATGTGTCATGTCCCGGCAAAGGTCAGCTCTTAAGGCTGAATGACATGCTGCTCGGGGGCGAAATCACGAGCGATAGAATCACGAATTACTGACAAGATTTCAACGCGCAAGGCGCCCAAGTCATCAGGATTCCATGCGGCCGCCAGCTCGAAGTAATTGTGCACCCGTTCTTGAGGCCGGCCGCCCGGTGCCACCCCCTCAGACCAACGCTCCAGACGCCCCACGGTGACAGAAGCCTGCTGCTTCACCGCACGACGGAGCTTTTGCTCAAGTTTGTCAAACTCCTTGTTGATGCGTGCGCCCATGCCTTGAGCCGCCTGATCAAGGCCGGGGTCCACATCGCTGGCAACCCCCACGGTTTGACCAATCCAACCTACAAGAAGGCGACGCTGCGTCTCCCAATGTTCGGGCATTTTCTCAGTGACTAAGCGCCTTTCAAGTTCCGTGCGCCCAGCGAACAAGTCCTCGCTATTCAACTCAAGCTGCTCGGCGAGTTGGGCCAATTTGGGTGTCAGCACGGTGCAGCTGTGGCGCGGAACCAAAACAGGCATGCGCCAGCCCGCACTTGAAAAGGCCTCGCGCAGCTGCAGCCAATAGGCGGTTTCCGATGGCCCACCCACGGTCGCCACATCGGGCAAAATCGCCCGTTGATACATAGGGCGTAACAATGCGTTTGGACTGAAGTTCTCGGGCCGCACGCGAGCGCCCTTGCCCCCGCCCAATGGCTCCCCCACAGCCTCCACGCGCACGCGCTCGCCGCCTCTGAACTCGAATAAATTCACGGGTCGCACGTGGGCCTGCGGCTTGAAGCCCGCCTTTTCGAGGTCCGCATTGGCACGCAAAACAGCCGCTTCGATGCCTTGGCCTTTCAGCTCGCGCCCCATAATCGGCGCAAAATGTCGCTTTAACTTTTCAGCGTCGGCGTCCAAAACCACAATCGGAACATCACCCAAGGCTCGGTGCATCCAGCGGCGGAAGGCATCGGCCAGGCTACGCAGTTCGCCTTGCTCGTCCAGCAAATCATCACGCAGCCCCGCCGACCACGCCTCGGGCAAGGCCGCCGCCTCACTGAAACTCGCCAGCACCTCGGACACCCCCTCAACCGGCATGCGGCCCACAGGCCAACGGCCTCCTCGCATGTCCTCAGGGCCATCCCACGAAAACTGCTGCCCATCAGCACCCGCCTCCAAGGTTCTGATTTCCTCAAAATCGTGGTCTTCCGACGCCAACCAAAACACGGGTACCACAGGCGTACCCCAGCGCTCAGCGAGGTGCTCGGCAAGCGCCACGGCAGTCAATGCCTTATAAATAGAAAAAGCAGGCCCCGTGGCCAACACCAACTGATGACCGGCCGTCACCGTACGGCTCGTCGGGTCAAGCAAATGCTCAAGCATTGAAGGAGACTTGAGACCAGAACGGAGGTATTGTGCTTCCACCGTGGCGACCAAGTCGAAGCGGACTTCAGGAGCCAATTCCCCGGCCTTTCGCGCTGCATCCAAGTGGGCGCCGTCCAAGGCGCCGCCGGCAAGGCGAAGCATTGCGTCTTCACCGCTCAGATAGGATTGAATGGGCGAACGCTTCATCAGCGCACCAAAGACACGCGACCTTGCACCACCGTCTTGGAACGGGTCTTCCCCGGAGCGAGCATCATCTGCCACACGTAATCGCCAGCCGGGAGCAAGTCGCCGAGGCCGTCGCGGCCGTCCCAAGAGAAATCGGGTGCCGATAAAGAGGCAATCCTTGAACCCCAGCGGTCGTATACTTCCAAGCTCAGCGCCTGCTGATCTGTCAACACAGGCGAGAACACATCATTGAGTCCGTCGTCATTGGGCGTGAAAGCCGACGGAACAAAAACAGGCACTTCACCATCGTAGCCCGACACCACCCCAGCATCAGGCCCCTTACCAACCACCGTCACAGGCCCCACGGGCGACGGCTCGATCGGACTGATCGACAACGCATCAAAAAAGTAGTAGGCCATCGAAGGCGCAAGTCCAGCATGAATCTCCACGTCCAAATCCGTGTCGGCGGAAAAAACACCCAAGGTCATCCACAGCGCTTCTTGACTCGCCACAAACTCGAAGGAAAGCAACTGCCAGTCCTCAGCGTACTGCGGATACGAAGTAGAAAACACCGGCGTCAAACTCAAGCGAGCGTGTTGGTTTTGAGCCGGACGTTCAGAAGAAAAGGCAACACCCAAGCCCGAAGTAGCCCAGCCCGAAGGCGAGGTGGGCGTGCGCTGGCCATTGGTCCAGTACAGCTTGAGGCGGTAACGCTGGCCAACGACCAAGGGTTGTTCGAGCTCGTTGACAAGGTATTCACGCCGGAGATCGGGGTCGCTCTCCACGCGATGAATGGCTGCGATACCCGCAATAGAAAGCCCTTCAAAAGGGTTCAGAAGGGCAATTGGCGTCTCGGGCAAATCACCGCCAAGCGAACCGCTTGTATGAAAGCAGTCCGGCGTCGCTACTGTGCTCTGTGCATTATCCCAGCCCGCAAGCACATCCCACTGACCTGTGTTCGAAGGCAATGCGCTGACATTCTCAAACGAGCCGTTGGCAATTTGGGCCTGCGTCTGCATCGGCACAAGAAGCGCCATGCAAAGCGTGATTTTTAAGCCAACCGCCAAGCGTTGCCCAATAAACACACGGCTTAAGCGCAGCATTTCAGCAATTCGAAGTATGGGTTGTGCCCGGTTCATCCTCCGCAAAATACGGGTTTTTCACGGATTGAAAAAAAGAAGCGCCCCAGACGTTTCCAGAGCGCTTCACCTTAACCAAAAAAACAACTTGAACCAAATCTTCGCTTTGCGATGCAGGCGTTGTCAGGCCCGCAATAGAAAGACGCACAAGCCTTGCATTTGTTGCACGCCACTTCGCTAATGAATGCTAATTCCTAGGCCCTGAGAGGCAACCCGAACAGGCATTCATAATCGATGCTACCAAGCGTAGCCTAAACCGAGTCCCCCACTCCACCTAGCGCCTCCGCGAGCACGAATTGCCGCATACACCCCCTGCTGCTGGCCCAAGCGGTGACGTGCCCCAAGCCCTCGCTCCACGCTCACCCACACGCCCCAATCCAGCCCGCCCTCATCTGCATACCATGCCAGGCCTTCGCCCAGTGAAACAGCGCGCTCCGCACGACCTGCATTTTCATAGGACAACCACAAGCCGGTGTGCATATGAAAAGGCCGTGAATTGCCTTGTTGGAAGGTCTTGGCCGCGCCCAACTCTAGACGGTACACACGAACCATCTCAGCCGAGAGGCTCAGCGGCAAGGTGTCAATCTCTACACCTAAATCGTAGTGCAACTCGAGGAGTTGATCGAGACGCCCGGGTGTTGAAGTGAGGTAGGCCACCGCACTGTCGTGCAACTGCCCCGTATCAAAGCCCAGTATGGAAATGAAGCTGCAGCCAAATCGCAACTCGGGTCGAAAAGCTTTCGGGTCGCGCTCAATACGAAGAGCCGGCATCCAGACCGCGTTCATTTCAAAGACGGGACGCCCACGACGCAAAGCACGTGCTGCAACAGAAGAGCTGCTCGAAGAATGCACTCCAGCACCAAGGTCCAGAGCAACATAGGCTCTTGAACGACCCGAAGACCGGGACGTCTCAGACCTCTCTATAGCCGCAGCGACTAGAGACAAGTCGATCTCGATCTCCACGGCTTGGCCATCGACAATCAGAGAATCCCCAACAAATGGAGCCGCGATAAAATCAGAAGAAAGAAGCCACACAAAGCAGGCAGCAACAAAAGCTGGACGGACTATTTGCCGAATCACTGCTTGTTTTGGTCACCCGAATCTCCCGTATCGAGAGTTAAAGGCAAGGTGATCTTGCGCGTTGCTGGGGCAGCCTCCACAACGGGAGCAGCCTCCACAACGGGAGCAGCCTCCACAACGGGAGCAGCCTCCACAACGGGAGCAGTCTCCACAACGGGAGCAGCCTCCACAACGGGAGCAGCCTCCACAACGGGAGCAGCCTCCACAACGGGAGCAGCCTCCACAACGGGAGCAGGAGCTTCTACAACGGGCGCAGGAGCTTCCACAACGGGCGCAGGAGCCACCACTGGAGCGGCGGGCTCAGCATCCGAAGACGTGCCACTGAACCAATAAGCGCCTCCAATCAAAAGCAGCGCCACAGCCGCAAGGGCGTAACGCATCGCAGAGTTCGACCTCGAAGAAGCTGCAGCCACAGGGGCATCCGGCTTCAATCCGAAAAGCGAGGCCGCCGGAGCAGGAGCGGCAACTTCAAAAGTTCCCATCTTGCCCTTGACCCAAGCGTCAAATTCCGTGTTCTTGCTATCCATAGACATGTGTTCGTCTGCTCCTAATACTTCGCCCGGGCCGAAAGGGTTGCAAGAGTGCGTTGAAGATATTTCCGCGCGCGGGACAATTGGGATTTTGAAGTGTTCACATCGATGCCCAATTGATCTGCAATCTCCTGATGCTTAAACCCTTCAATGATGTACAGATTGAAGACCATTCTATAGCCATTGGGCATTTTAGATATGGCCAATTGCAATTCTTCAGCCGTGAACTCCGGGTCGCGCCAAGCCTCAAGATCACGCGGCGTCCACCCCAAGTCCTCCACATCATGGTGGTAGGCATGCTTCAAGTTCTTCCGGTAATGTGTTATGGACGTGTTAATTACAATGCGCCGCATCCACCCTTCGAAGGAGAAATCGCGTGAATACGAGTGGATGTGCTTGAAAATCTTGACGAAGCTGTCTTGCACCACGTCTTCGGCGTCTTCACGGCATTTCGTGTAGCGCAAAGCGATTGAAAAGAGCATGCCCGAAAAACGCTCATACAAGGCCCGCTGATCCTTGGCGCTGCCATCTTTACAACCTTGAATGAGGGCCTTGACGTCTTTCATCGTGCTTCGCTATCCCGTTGTGATCAATCGAATTGTTCGGCAGACAAGCCGAGCCAAGAAAGAGCTGAGCCGTGAAAAATTTGCTCGCGGTCAGCCTTCGACAAGTCCATCTCGTCCTCCATATACTTCCCGAATTCCAAATCGCCCAACGGAAAAGGATAGTCCGAGCCCATCATCACGCGGCTCGCCCCCTGCATCTCGAGCACGTAGTTCATAAGCCGGGCGTCGTGCGTGATGCTGTCGACCCAGAAATGGCCGACGTATTTGCGCGGGTTGTTCGGGTTGTCCACCGCCACAAGGTCAGGGCGGCAATTGAACCCGTGCTCAATCCGACCAAGGGTGGCCAGGAAGGCGCCCGAAGCGTGGCTCATCATCACACGCATCTTAGGAAAGCGGTCAAAAACACCAGAAAAAATCAAAGAACACAAGGCCCTTGAAGTTTCAGCAGGCATGCCCACCAGCCACGGCAGCCAATATTTTTCCATCATCTCCTTGCCCATCATGTCCCATGGGTGCACCATCACCGCCATGCCGAGCTTCTCACAAGCGGCCCAAATCGGGTCGAAGCGCCTCTCACTCAAATTGTGGCCGTTGATGTTCGAGCCAATCTGGACGCCCTGCAAACCAATTTTGGCACAGCGCTCCAACTCCTGCACCGCACGCTCAGTGTCTTGCATTGGCAAAGTCCCCAGTCCCACATAATGCCGCGGGTGATCCTGCACCGTACGGGCCAGGTCATCATTGAGGTGCTTGGCAATTTCATGGGTGTCCTCGGGTTTGGCCCAATACGCAAACAACACGGGGATTGTGCACGCCACCTGCACCTGCACCCCGCGCGCGCCGTACTCGTCGATGCGCTCCTGCGGATGCCAACAATTGGACATCACCTCACGAAAAAAGCGGTCGCCCTGCATCATCCGGGCCGCCCCCTTCCGGTGGTGGTCCAAGTGAATGAATGCACCATAACCCAATTTCTTACTCCAATCCGGGAGTGATTTGGGCATAATGTGCGTGTGGGCGTCGATTTTCAGCATGGGTTCAGCTCGGCGTGCCGCAAAACTAAGGCCTGAACGAAGGCCTGTGAGTCACGTCTTTTTGAACGTACCGAAGGTCCAGACGGTTGCTCGGAGTTATCCTCCACCCCTCCACGTTGTTTCGCACAAAATGACTGACACGATCGTGCCAAAGCGGAATCACGGGAAGTTCTTTCAGCACCTTGGTTTCCAACTCCCTCTGCAAGGCCAATCTCACTTCCGGCGAACGTTCAGCCTGCATCCGCTCATAAAGCAGGTCCACTTCTTTGTTCGAGAAGCGGGCATAATTTGGTCCGGCCGGCGCCGCCCGTTCGCTTGTGAACAGCGCCAAATAGTTCTCGGCATCCGGGTAATCGGCCAGCCAACTTTTTCTGAAAAGCGGCGCCTCTCCACGGGCCACCCGCTCAGCATCGACACCCGAGGGCGCCACATCCACACGCACGTCAATTCCAATTTCACGCCATGCGCTCTGCAAGTATGCGCACAAGTCGGCCGTCTCGGGCTTGGTCGACACCCAGAGCCCCTGAAGCGGCTCCTCAGGCGTATAGCCCAGCGTTGCCATGTACTGGCGGGCGCGAACTGGGTCAAACGGTAAGGGCGACCTGGTTCCTTGGGCGAAACCAGGCATGCCAGGCGGAACAAAACCCACGGCGGGCTCAGTCGTCCCTCGTCGAATGTACTTGGACATCGCGGCGCGGTCAACCGCCCAGCTCATCGCCTGGCGAATTTCTGGCGTGGTGGTTGGCACATCCAATTGGCCGACCGCGTGCTCGTCCACCAAGACGCCGATGTAATCCGTCTTCAAATACGGCGTCCTGTAATAGGTCAGCTCTGCAGCACGACTTTCGAGCAATTCGCCCGCGTCGTCCAGCAACTCTGCCGAAAAGGCCGGGTCGATCCCCGAAACAAAGTCGTAACGCCCCTGCAACAGACCCAAAAACTCCACGGCCGGCTCCCGATTGAACCCCACGTGGACGGCTTCCATATATGGCAGCGCTTCCCCGGCGGCATCGCGCATCCAGTAGCCCTTGTGGCGATGCAGCACCAGCGCAATGCCCGGCTCCCACCAGGCCAACTTGAACGGCCCGCTTCCCCCTTCCATCGTCGCCAAATCGAGCCCCTCACCGCCCCCTTCAATCACGCTCGCATACACCGTGCACAACAGGCCTTCAAAGTTCGGCTGAGGCCGGGCGAGGTCCACCACCACGGTCGAGTCATCGGGCGCCCAAAAGCCCAGCCCCTCTCCGGTTCGAACCCCATCAAAAATCCAGCGCCCTGGCGAAGCCACCTCTTCACTCAAAATCCGGCCCCAACTGGCCACCACATCGGATGCCGTTACCGCCACACCGCTGTGAAATTCTACGCCCTCGCGCAAGTGAAAAGTCCACCGTGTCCTTGCCGAGTCGACTGACCAACGCTCGGCCAAAGCCCCAACCACCTCCAACTCGGGCGTGAGTTCCAGCAGCCCCTCGTAGAGCTGATCCACCACCCACATCGCCTCCAAATCACGCGCTTGAGCCGGATCCAAACTCTGCAAGCCGTCCGAAGCATTGTAGCGGAACACCGTTGGATGATCTTGGGGACGCTCGAAATGGCACCCCTCCGAACACACCGCGAAAGCCATCAATGGCAGCGCCGAAAACACCGCCCTGAACTTCACCCAATTCTTCAGCTTGAACATCGCCGGCAAGTTCGGAAGTACTTCTCAGAAAATGACGCGTAGCACGTTCAAACTGACAGGTCGAGGGGTCGAAGAGGTGTGATTTCTCCTCGAAAAGCAATGGCCGTGGAAATCACCTTTGTCCCCTTAATGAAGCATAGTCTAGGAAGTATATAGCCTTGATGGACAAGCTGTTAACGTGCGGAGCTTCAATTACATCCTGAAGGTTCTGGCTGTACGTTTCTGGCAACATTTCCCCCTGACTCTCAAACACGTTTTTCCAAACCACAGACAGCTCACTTCCAGGCGCAAATATCCAGCGGTAGACGCAATCTATGCTCCATGCATTGTAACTGATGTCGTAGGGCGAAGTGCCGTCGTCGTCTATTACAACTTCGTTGGTCGGCTCCAAAAGCCCATCGTCTCCTAGAAGGTAGAATTCATGATTTTCTACCCGACTCCAATAGTGTCGAAGTCGAAAGGTGATGCCCCGGCGGTTGTCAAACACATATCCGGCATTGAAGACATGGGTTCTGGAAAAATTATTGCGACTTGCCCAAAGACTCTCCGTGTTTTCCAGCAATTCCCCGGACGGAAGGGCGTCGAGGTTGCTGGCCCAGCCACGCTCATTGAACTTGTCTTGGTGGCTATACACGTGACTAAACGTGAGTCGGTCATTGGGTCGCCAAAAGGGCTCCAAGCGAAAGTTGCGTTCATGCCAATCGGGATAGAGCGCACCGTTGGCACCCCAACCCCCAAAATCCAATGCAAATTCTCTGCGGTAGTCCGAGCTGAAGTACCAGCTATAGGCCCACCACTTTGGAATCTGCCAATACCTGCCCGGCAGACGCGGCGAAAAATAATCGCGCCCATCATAGGGCATTGTACGAACTCCCAACTTGACAAAATCAAAACTCTCAAGGAGCATTTTCCAATCCAAATCGTAAGTCATCTGTGAAAATGTTCGGGGGGCGTAGAGCATTTCTCTTTTGACTTCCAACTCCCAGCTCATGAAGTTAAACCCGACACCTGACCACTCAAATGGCTGTGGAATTCTGTATGAAATCACTCCAAAGTCACTCGCTTCATTTGGTGCCGATAAAAAAGCAATGTCATTGGGGTCAAAAAACTCACTCTCTTCATAATGACCCAGCGTCCACTGCAACCGTCCTTGGGTTCTTGAGAGCGATGTGCTCCATGCGTGGCCTTCATTGCCACTGATGCTGCCTGGTTTTCGGTTGATCGCTGCACTGGACGACAAACTCCAACGCTGCAAAGAGTCGCGAAGCTCAATCGCTGCGCTTCCCACCCAAGCATCTTGCCTAGAGCCTTCCCGAATGACCTGACCACTTTGAATAGATATGTACCCGTTGTTTGGCAGGTTTTGGTCCACGACAGCGACTGAAAAATCTGTGAGCCCCCGATCTTCAGATGCAGAGCCTTCCGCTCCTTCGGATGGCAACTCTTGAGAGACGGCATGGAGCAGTGCCAAGCCCGTGCCGTTCTGGTTTCGCCCGGATATTTTTGCCGCGTTTAGCAGTTGTTCTCCATCCGCTACGCGACGACTGTAAAACATATCTGTCTTTCTAAAAAGCTCCGTGCCCTCGGTGAAGAATTGTCGGTTCTCATTGAATTGCACTTCATAAGGAGAGAGGTTCAAGACCAAATTGTCCGCAACGACTTGACCGAAATCAGGGACCAAGGTCATATCGAAAGTAAAGGCTTCGCCCAAACCCATTTTCAAGTCCATTCCCCCGTTGTAAGTCAGTCCGGTTTCATTGTTCTCTGATTGCAAGTAGGAAGATGCGTAGGGGTAAAGACTGATTCTCGGCGGCGGTTGAATGCCTTGAATTCCCCCAAGGATTCCTCCTTGATTCATAAGGCCTTCCTGGTTTGGATCCATCGCTCGCCAAATGTATTCGGATCGATACCTGCGGTTGTATCGATAAAAGTTCATTCCCCATTGTTGCTCCACATCCTCTGGCAGTTCTTGAAATCTAAAGACCGACCAAGGCAGAGCGATTTCAGCAATCCAGCCGAATTCATCGATTCTGCATTCAGCCGCCCACACAGCATTCCAGTTGACATCAGGCCCATCGGAAGAGAGCAGCTCATCAACTTGAACCCCATCTGGAGTCACCATAAAATGCACGCCATTAATGCCGTCGTTGAAACAGTTAAACCAGATTCCAAATGTGTCTGAATTGCCTTCCCCGTCCCGTTGAATAAGCTGGTGAGGTATGCTGTCAGGTGCAGTGTCCCACATCCTCGCTCCTATGTAAAGTGCGCGGTTGTCGTAGGCGAATCGAACCTCAGTGCGCTGTTTGGGCTCGGCGTAAGGCATGGGCTTAAACTCAGTCAAGCTCGACTCTGGAAAAACTTGTGACCAAGCCGCCTCATCCAGTCGGCCATCCAAATTAATCGCACCCTCGGACAGCCGCACAGCTGTTGCTTCACGTTCTACCGCAGCAACTTGCGCCTTTGTTTCTCCTTGTCCAATCAGAATCAACAGAAAAAACAGGCCTATTCTAAACTCGAAATATGTCATTTAATCAGGCGCAAAAGTACAGCTGCAAATAGGGGCTGTTCGTGCAAGTGCCCATTATTTGCAGAGTCTAGAGTTTTTATATGTTCTCCTGTGTTTTGGCAGCCTTCTGTGACAAGCCCCTTCAGCACACCCAATGTCTTATTGTCCAGCAACATTCAGAGCGGCAAAAGCTATGGAGCAAGCCCCTAGATCGATTATGGAAATAATTGTAAATCGGCTCGAACACGTCCTGCCCCTTTGCGAGTAATTTCGCAGCCCATCATGAGATTGACCTTCGCTCTGCTTTTCGCCCTCATTGTCACCGCAGTCCCGGCGCAAGAGTCGACGACCCGCACCATCAGCGGGCGTGTAATTGACAGCGAGACCGGCGAATATATTTTGGGGGCTAGCGTCGTGG
>JAQWTJ010000041.1 GCA_029242765.1 Flavobacteriales bacterium
CTCGGGCACGGTGAACGCGGACAGCGAGGTGGCGGTGACCTTCACGGTGACCGACGCACGGCCAATCGGCGAGTACGCAATCGATGCGAAGCTCAAAGGCGGCCTGCCCTGCGGCTCAAATGCAAGCGGTGGCTACTGCTACGGAGAGCGGCTCACGATGGCCCTCGACATATATATCGATGCGCCGGACTTGGAATTTGACCCATCGAGCTACCCCCATTCGATGCCAATCATCGCCAAGGTCTTCAAGGGCGACATCGCTTCAAGTAACGAGCGAGACATCGTCATGGCCTACGTCGGTGATGAATTGCGTGGCTATGCTAGCCTGGACATGCCGGTGGCTGACCAGAATTTAGCCTTCGTAACGGTGTTCTTCGACCTAACAGCCGATGCAGGCGCAGCGGTAACTTTCCGAGTTTGGGATGCTTCGACAGGTGTGATTCGTGCGCATGTCGAGCCGCATTGGCCCGACTTGCTGAGTGACCCCGTGACGGTTGCACTCGCTACCATCAGCCCGTACTCGGTGTTCGAGCCGCTCTTGCTGCACGCCACCGATAAGGTGGAAGTGCAAGCCGAGTTGACACCCGGCTGGAACTGGGTGAGTGTCAATGTGACCAACGACCCGGCCACATCCATAGAGGACGCCTTCAAGTCCATTGCAGATGCTGACCTCTTGCAGGTGAAAGCCCACGGAGAGGCCGCCTATCTGGCTTCTGGCGTTTGGGCGCCAGCAGCTGCAGCTGCGGTGAACGTCAACATGCGTTACGCCGTCCAAATGCGTGCTGATGGATCATCTTCGTGGACGATGAGCAACATCGGCACGGCGGCTGACCACCTGGTTCATACACAAGACCTTGTGACGGGTTGGAACGAGTTGGGTTATATCCCACAGCAGACCTTTGCAGTCGAGGATGCATTGATCGCTCTGGCAGACGCTGACACGGTGCTCGGGTTCAACGATTTGGTGAAATCTCGCTACGACGGATTTGCTGTGCACATCGGAGACGGCGAGTGGGTCGGTTCGTTGCAGATGCTCGAGCCCGGTCAAGGCTACCGCTTGCACATGGACGACACCGATGGCGCTGGCGTGGCGGCCGGAACACTCGAATGGCCTGCTTCCTACGGGTTCCTTGATGCAGGTTACCGAACGGCTGGTCCTGCGGCCGACGGGCTGGTAAACATTGAAGAGGCGGCGCTAAACGAAGGTGGAGCTTGGCCGATGAACGTGCGCGGGCTCGAGAAATCGATGAGTATGATTGTGAGACTGGTGCTACCGGCTGAACATCCGCAAGGAATGGCCGATATGCTCGGCGCGTTTGTCACCGACGAGAACACCGGCGAGATGCGCTGCATCGGTCAGGTGCTGCCGATGGACACCGATGCCGGACTGTTGTACTTCTTGAGCGTCTTTGGCGATGCGACCGATGTGGACTTTACTCGTGATGACGCGGTGAGTTTCCGCTGGCGTTCAGCCCTGACCGATCTGGAGTACCCGGCCGACGAGTTGGGCGGCTTTGAGGCCGGCGTGCTCAAAGGCACACTCGATGATCCGTTCATCTTGAACTTCTCCAAGGCGCAGCTCGCCTCTGAGGTGACAGCTGAAAGCGGACTGGTTGCTTACCCCAACCCGTTCCGCGACGAGCTGACCATCCATTGGCACGGGGAGGCGCAAGTCAAGCAACTCCGAATTGAAAGTGCCTCCGGGCAACTTGTCGAGATGCTCGATTGCGACAACCTGCAAAGCGGCCCGTGCCGCTGGGTGGCTGGCGCATTGCCTGCAGGCGTGTACTTCATTCATGCGGTAACCGACGCTGGAAACTTCTCGGTGCGGGTGGTGAAGTGATACACTTACAAATTATGTACGAATCCTACTGAAGCCGCAGAGGATTATACGCCCTTCAATCACATATAATATAATACTCAATTTTTATAAAAGAAAGAAATCCTATATTGTCTAGAAGGCCTTTGTGGCCGCCAAATCATCATGCGCCTCACTGCTCATATACTCCTTGCCGTACTCGTTTCCGGTGTCTTATTGCTTTGTTCAGAATCTGCTTCTTCTCAATGTGACTTGCCGGCTGCAATCAGCAATTACGAGACGCCGTGCGGATCGGGATTGCGACAGGGCCAGAGCTTCACACCTCCGGTCATGGGGTATCTTGACAGCATCAAGATCGCTGTCTGTACGGGGGTCGATGTGCAGTTGGTCATTCGGGAATACGACGGCAGCACGAACCACACATGGGACAATGGCACCTTGCTCGGTGAAGCCACCGCCATCTTGACGGCCACCGGAGAGATTGGCGATTGCTTCATTTCTTCCAATGGATTTGACAACTACGTCGAGCACACCTTCCACTTTGAAGGTGTGGGCCTGTTGGACGACCAACAATATGTAATGGCCTTGGTGTCAGGGGCGGCGGCCACCACATGCAACATCAGCTACGCGGGCGGGACGGCCTTTAGCGCCTTGCAAGCCTTGGACGCCCACGATCTAGCCTTCGAAGTCTATATGTGTGAGGCGACCTTTGTGCTGGGGTGCATGGACGAGACGGCCTGCAACTTCAACCCCGAAGCTGAAGCCGAAGATGGATCTTGCCTCACCAACGATTGTGCTGGTGCGTGTGGCGGTGCAGCTTATCTCGATCCGGATTGCGGGTGCTTGCCCAGCATTGATGAGGCGGGCAGCTGCCTGGGATGCATGGACGAGGCCGCGTGCAACTACGACGCAACAGCCACTGTGGATGACGGCTCGTGTGCTGAGCCCGATTGCAATGGCGATTGCGGCGGAGGCGCAGAGATGACCGGGTGTGGATGTATGGGCGGTAACACAGGGCTGGACCCTGCCACTTGTGTTGGCGGCTGCATGACAGAGAACACCGTCAACGACAACGGCGCATGCACGCCTGGACTTTTATTCGGTCAGGGTTTTGTCGCATCCACCACGGGCTTGCTCAAGCAAATCAGACTCAAGACCTGTTGCGCCCTCAACGCCCAAGTGGTCTTGCGACGGGCTGTCGATGAAGACCCCTGCGCTGCAAATGGCGGAGCGTGGAACAGCGGAGAGTTGCTGGGAACCAGCGATATGCATTATGCAACGTGCAGCGGACTGAACAACTGCCTCACCTATGCTGGGGTGGGCGGTTACCAATGGGTTGATTTGGCATTCGATGACGTGCCTGTTCAAGCCGGGGCCCACTATATCATCGAATTGACCACCGGGGTGGCGATTGCAGATTGCGATGCTGACTATGCCAACGGCACAGCCTACGACGAGCACAATGCCTTGCCCAGCCGAGATCTTGTCTTCGGCGTCAACATCTGTGAGGATCCCGCTGTCATCTTTGGGTGCATTGATTTGGGTGCATGCAATTTCAACTACTTGGCGACTGACAGTGACGACCATTGCCTCTATGCTGATTGCAACGGCGATTGCGATGGCACAGCCTACTCTATTGTGGGCTGCGGATGTGTGGAAGGTCTAACAGGCGTCCCGTCCAGCCAATGTGTCGATGGCACCCTGATGAGGATGAATGCCAATGATGATGACATTTGCAGTACCGCCCTCTATGGCCAGACTTTTACACCCGAAGAGGACGGGTTTCTTTCGCGAATTGCAATGGTGATGCTGCCGTTGAGTGCGCAGAGCATCAGGGTGAGCCGGATTGATGGACCGCTATCTGGAATGGAAGTCGGCAGCGCCTCGCGCAATGGTGATACGTGGGACGCTTGCGTTTCAAGTCAAGCTGATTGGCGCAACCTTGACTTTGAAACGGCCATCCCTCTGGAAGCTGGCTCACAATACCAAATAGAGTTCCTCTCGGGCAGTGCAATTCGGACCTGCAGCCCCACATATGATGGAGGCCACGCCTTAAACAGCAATCTCAGTGTATCGAGTCAAGATTTAGCATTCAGAATGATGGATCGCATCCCCATGCCTGGTGAGCTCGTTTGGGGCTGCACGGACGAGACGGCCTGCAACTATAATGCAAGCTACACCCATGAGGACGGCAGCTGCTTATTCCTCGACTGCAATGGCGATTGCGGCGGGTCAGCTTATATGGTTGATGGTTGCGGTTGTGTGGGCGGATCGACCGGGTATGCCGAAGCCGCCTGCTACGGATGCACCCACCCCCTGGCTTGCAATTACGACGCGGACGTTCCAATTGACGATGGCAGCTGTGCCGATGTGGATTGCAACGGTGAATGTGCCGGCACGGCTTTTGAGAACCCCGAATGCGGTTGCATCGGTGGCAGCACCGGGATTGATCCGGGACAATGCCTCGACAAATGCCAAGGCTCAATAGACCAAACGAACTACACCGACGGTGTCTTTGACTATGAGGAACTCGGGTTTTCGCAAAGTGGGCAGACCTTCACCGCCTCGCATCTCGCATTTTTGACGGCCACGCGAGTGCGCCAGCTCAACGCACCCACCGGACCTTTGACCTTCAATCTTCGCGCCGCAGACGACCCCGACAACATCCACGACGGAACACTTCTGGCCTCAGGAACGCACGACTTGTGGGAGGACACCCCAGGCGAGGGCGTGGATGTTTTCATTGAATGGGACGAACCGGTGCTACTCACAGCAGGCACACAGTATGTCATCGAGCTATTTGGCATCGAGTGGTCGGCCCTGCGCTCCGAGACCGATGGCCTTGCCGGCGGCGCTTCCTTTGACGGCGGCGACAGCGAAGCGACCCGAGACGACTTATATGTCGAGCTGTTCACTTGCGACGACCTCTATGGTTGCAACGACCCGACGGCCTGCAACTACGAGGATTGGGCTACGGCCGATGCCGGCACATGTTGGGCCCATTGCGATGATCCTGCGGCGGTCAACTATGAGGCAGAGGCTGACCCCAGCTGCACGAACAACTATTACTGCAATTATTGCGATCCGCCCTTCGATTGGGATATCACCACAAGCGACTTCAGCGGCCACGTCATATCGTGCCCCGATTCAGCCGACGGCACCATACAGATCAATGTGACCGACCCCAACCTGACCATCGACCGCGTGCATTTCTTACGCGACGGGTATTATGATTCCCAATTTGAGGGCAACTCTGGCGGGTACATCAACCTCATCCCCGGCACGTACGCCGCCGTGGGCATCAACGATGAGTACACCTGCCGTGACACCATCGTGATTGTTGTGGATGAGCCCAGTCCGGCCGTGTGGTCGGGCCTCGGTATGCTCTCGCCGCCCAGTGGACCAGGTATGGTGGACGGCTTGGTTCAAAGCAACTGGCAAGGCGGTGCCGTAAGCAGCACCTCAGGCGGAGAACTGATATTCGCTGAGATCTTCGATGACATAGAAGGCCCGCAAACATTCACACAAATGAATATCGATCACGTCGGCTCCGCACCGGCGGGCTGGCACCTTGTGGTGGCCCGCGATGCCAACGGATGCTGGGCTCAAGGACCAGTGGCAGGCGATGCCCTCCAATACATGGACATCTGGGGGGACAACCCGCTGTTCCCACCCACAGCACGCGTACAGATGATTATGCTCCCGTATTCGATCTGTGACTGAGCATCGCCTCGGCGCGTGTTTTTAGGGCCGTTTAAGGC
Source organism: Flavobacteriales bacterium (assembly GCA_029242765.1). GTDB lineage: Bacteria > Bacteroidota > Bacteroidia > Flavobacteriales_D > Sanyastnellaceae > UBA8752. Next base: position 5,581 of record JAQWTJ010000041.1, read on the forward strand.
CGATTTTGGGCATTTCAGAGGGAGGGTGAGGTCGAAACTGACGAAAATCAGGGTCAGACGGCAAGGTCAATTTGACCCAAATCAAGGAAAATTCTAGGGTTTGATACCCACCCACCTTGCGCTCAACGAGCAGCGCTTAAAGGGGGTCTGACGAAATGCACTAGCCAATGTTAACTTCTGTAAACGGGATTCGTAACGTAGCGGAAATCAACTGCTTACTTGCCCCCATCCATCAACAAAAACACTAATCATGGACAATGTTTTCAAATTTATGAGCGGCTTTTTCAAAGGCTTGACTCAACTCCTCATCGGCTTCGCAGCCCTTGCAGTCGTCACTGAAGTAGTTTTCGGTGCGGCAATGTTCCCCGGCATGAACGTCGTGGACAATCTCACCGGCCTGATCTCCCAATTAGGCAACGGCGGTTTCGTCGGATTGGTGGCACTGCTCATCTTGTGGTCGATTCTCGATCGCAAATAATTCATAAGATGGTGGCCTGGGGTTGGAATTGAAACCTTCCCCGGGCCGTCCATCTCTTCGTACAGGCGCTTGCGCCGCAATCCCACCCCTATGGAACGTATTGCCACCATTGCCTTGCTCGTGTTGAGCGCAGCAGGCCTCTACATCCTTAAAACCGACCAGATGGTACGGCTACAAGCAGAAGCAGATGCTGTAGCCTTAACCGTGGCCGAAGATGCCGAAGCAGCAGCAGCAACCGCCGCCGCAGCTGAAGCAGCAAAAATATACTTCGTTGTGCCCCACGATTCAGACGGGCGCACACGGAGCATCGATCTCGTCCTGGACGGCTCGGCATCAGCCGATAGCGACCTAGACGGCATCGGTTTTGATTGGAAAATCACCGACGGGCCACAAGCCCTCATCACCGCCATCGACTCCGGTCGAGCAACGGTCCGCGTAGAACCGGGCGAATACACCTTTGTACTGTCCGTTTCCGACACGTATGGCAGCACCAGCACGGCATCAAACATCGTGACGGTTGAAGATGAACCCAACGACGCGCCCTCAGCAGAGTTCGATGTCTACCTCCCGCCACCGCCGCCGCCCAAAGACTGAGCAGCGGTCCTCAAAGGCCGAATCCGATATTCAAGCCGAAGCGAAGGCCGATGCCTTCGTTCTCCAAACCGGCGATTGAAAAGTCTGCAAACTTGCTGGCAAAAGCGGCATTGCCCTCACTTTCAGTCGGGTAATTCGCGTATTCACGGGACGAGGAGACCGCTTTAAACTGCGGGCCCGCAAAGATTTCAGCATTGAAACCGTTCCCTAAATAGTAGGAATAACCCAACAATGCACCGGCGCTGAAAACCGTGCGCTTTTCCTCGCGCGAAACATCCCCCACTCCAATGGCACCCGTGTCATCAAGATCCCAAGTGGAAGCACGCAATCGACCAAACCCCGCAAAATACAAGCCCTCCATATTGGTGGAGCTCGGCGACGGGTAGTAGCGGAATTCGGGAATGATGATCACCCCAGATTTGTTCTGTTCAAATGCATAGGCCGCGAGTGTCAAAGAGTCGAGCATCGACTGCGAAGTGCCGCCGTCAAGGATTCCCGCCATCAACTGCACGGTCATATGCTCGTTCAATACGTGCTCGTATCCTAATTGGTATTGGCCAGCAAACCATCCGAAAAAGTTGGTCTTGATTGTGCCCTTGTGGTCGCCTTGGGCCGAAGCCACCGAAGCTGTCGTGGCGAGCGCGCAGACACAAAGTGTCAGAGCCGCCGTCAATTGGTTCAATTTCATGCCCGAAAAGTAAAGCATCAAATCAAATGCCTCTGTGAGCAGATATCAACACCCCAAACAACGCCGAATTCAAGCCTGAGCGGCGCGGATTTCGTTAAGGGCTGAGCCGGCGCGATACCATGCGATTTGCTGGGCGTTGTACGTGTGGTTGCACACGATGGTGTCCGAGCTGCCGTCCGCGTGCGAGGCCAGCAAAGTCAAGGGAACGCCCGGAGAAAAGCCCGACAAATCCATCATGTCGAAGCGGTCGTCCTCACGGATCTTGTCGTAGTCAGATGGGTCGGCAAAGGTGAGACCGAGCATGCCCTGCTTCTTGAGATTTGTTTCGTGGATGCGAGCGAAGGATTTGACCAAAACCACGTGGACGCCGAGGTGGCGCGGCTGCATAGCTGCGTGTTCGCGAGAGGAGCCCTCGCCGTAATTTGAGTCGCCGACCACCAACGAGGCAACGCCGGCCGCTTTGTAGGCGCGGGCCACTGCGGGCACTTCGCCCGTTGAGCCGTCGAGCTGGTTGACGACCGCGTTGACCGCGCCGCCAAATGCGTTCACCGCACCGGTCAAAGTGTTGTTGGATATGTTGTCGAGGTGACCGCGGTAGCGCAGCCACGGGCCCGCCATCGAAATATGATCAGTTGTGCATTTGCCGTCAGCCTTGATAAGCAGGCGCATGCCCGTGATGTTCTCACCGTTCCACGGCGCAAAGGGGGTGAGAAGCTGCAAGCGCTCGCTGGTAGGGTTGACCACGATCTCGATACCCGAGCCGTCATCAGCCGGAGGGTTGTATCCGGCATCCTCGACTTCAAACCCCTTCAGAGGGAGCTCATCGCCAGTGGGTTCGACGAGCTTCACCGGACCATTGGCCCCTGGAAGGGTGTCGGTCATGGGGTTAAACGTAAGATCACCGGCGAGGGCAATGGCCGTCACCAGCTCGGGCGAACCGACGAAGGCGTGCGTATTGGGGTTGCCGTCCGCGCGTTTGGAGAAGTTGCGATTGAAGCTGTGTACGATGCTGTTCTTCGGCTGATCCTCTGCACCAGGTCGGGCCCATTGTCCAATGCAAGGTCCACAAGCGTTGGCAAAAACCGAAGCGCCCATCCTCTCAAGGGTGGCGAGGTGGCCATCGCGCTCACAAGTGTAGCGCACCATTTCAGAGCCGGGGGTGATTTTCAACTCGGCCGCAGGTTTTACGCCCTGGGCGATGGCCAACTCAGCAATCGAGGCCGCGCGGGAGATATCCTCATAACTCGAATTGGTACAGGACCCAATCAACGCGACTTCCACCTGCGTGGGCCAATCGTTGGCCGAAGCCGCTGCGGCCATTTTCGAAATGGGGGTGTACAGGTCTGGGGTGAATGGGCCGTTCAAGGCCGGCTCGAGCGCGCTTAAATCAATTTCAATGACTTGGTCGAAATACTTTTCGGGTGATGCGTACACTTCCGGGTCACCGGTCAAGTGCTCTGCGATGCCGTCGGCCAATTCAGCAACGGCTGCACGGCCCGTAGCCCGCAAGTAGCGCGACATGCTATCATCGTATCCAAAGGTCGAAGTCGTGGCGCCAATCTCAGCGCCCATGTTACAAATCGTGCCTTTTCCTGTGCAGCTTAGAGATTCTGCGCCTTCACCAAAATACTCAACGATGCAGCCCGTCCCACCTTTTACAGTCAGCACGCCTGCAACCTGCAAGATGACATCCTTGGCGCTGGCCCAACCGCTGAGCTTCCCGCTGAGCTTGACGCCGATCAACTTTGGAAACTTCAATTCCCACGGCATGCCCGCCATCACATCAACGGCATCAGCACCTCCCACACCCACAGCCACCATGCCCAGCCCGCCCGCGTTGACCGTGTGGCTGTCCGTACCGATCATCATTCCTCCAGGAAACGCGTAATTCTCGAGCACCACTTGGTGAATAATCCCCGCGCCAGGCTTCCAAAATCCAATGCCATACTTGTCCGAAACGCTCTCCAAGAAATTGTAGACTTCGTTGTTCTGATTGATGGCGCCTTGCAAATCAGAATCCGCGCCAACTTTTGCTTGAATAAGGTGATCGCAATGCGTCGTAGAAGGCACAGCCACGGCCTTCTTTCCCGCCTGCATAAACTGCAACAAGGCCATTTGGGCTGTCGCATCTTGCATGGCCACCCGGTCGGGTGCAAAGTCCACATAATCCGCTCCCCGCTCATATCCTTGATCCGCCGATTTAGATTCGCCTGCTTCACCGTTCCACAAGTGCGCATAGAGGATCTTCTCTGACAATGTCAACGCACCCCCATTTGCATCTCTCGCCGCTTCAACACGTTGTGGAAAGTGGCTATACACCGCGCGGATCATCTCTAAATCGAACATCTTCTCTAGTTGTCGCGCGAAGATAGCCCGTAGATTTGAGCCATGGCCTCCCGGCGCTCCACTCCTCGCATCACCTTCCGCATCCTGTTGGAACAGCTCCAAGTGGCTTGGCGATCCATTCGCGCCCAGACGTTGCGCACCATCCTCACCATCAGCATTATCGGGATTGGCATCACGGCCCTGATGTCCATGGTGACGGCCACCGAAGCACTCCGTTCCTCCCTCCTCGAGCAGTTTGCCGGGCTGGGCGCCGGCACCATCTCCATCACCGAGCCCTCATCAGGTGACATGCAACACGGCCGCCGCAAATCCCCGGCCGACCTCATAACCTACCGACAAGCCACAGCCATTCAACGCGCTCTGGCCTCTGAAGCCATCGTCTCCGTCTCGGCCCGAGGCACAATGATGGGCCGCGTAAGCTCGGGCACGGCCGAAACGGACCCGAACGTCCTGGTGGTTGGCGGTGACGCTCAATTTCTGCCCATCGCCGGTTATGACCTGAGCGATGGCCGAAATTTCACGCCAGAGGAAATTCGCCACTCCGCCCCTGTCGCCCTGCTCGGCCTAGACGTTGTCGAGGCCCTGTTCGAACCCTCAACCCGCCCAGTCGACCGCTTCATCGACATCCGCAACCGGCGCTACCGTGTGATCGGGGTCATTGCCTCTCAAGGCACCACCTTCGGCCTGTCAGCCGACAACCAAGTCATCCTGCCCGTCGGTGAGATTCGGGCCCGTTTCTCTGGCCCGCGCACCTCCTACCAAATCCAAGCCCTTTCGCCGGACCCAGCCGGCATTTCAGCCCTCCTTGATCGAGCCCAAGGTGCTTTTCGCGCCATTCGTGGCGACCGCCCAGGCGAGCCGTCCTCCTTTCGCATTCAGCAGTCCGACGCGCTCATCGCCCAGTTCGATGAGGGACTCTCTGCAGTGACCATCGCAGCCTTGGTCCTGGGCATCATCACGCTCCTGGGGTCCGGCATTGGACTCACCAACATCATGCTGGTCACGGTCACCGAGCGGACCCGCGAAATCGGACTCCGCAAGGCCCTGGGCGCCTCCGCGCTTACCATCCGCGCGCAGTTCCTAGTTGAAGTCACGCTCATCGGCCTGCTGGGCGGCGCCCTCGGCACAGCCGTCGGCATCGGAATCGGCAACCTGGTGGCCCAAGCGCTATCGGCGCCCTTCCACATCCCTTGGGGCTGGGTCAGTATTGCCTTGGCCCTCTCCGGCACCGCCGCCTTGCTCGCCGGTTACTACCCTGCACGGCAAGCGGCGTCTCTGGACCCCATCACGGCCCTGCGCCACAGCTGATCATTCTCAATCCGCCCGCACCCCCTCCGCTCGCAACTGAGACAGAGCTATTGCCCAGCTGCAGCCACAGAGGGAAGCTGCGCCATGGCGTGTTCCGCAATGGCCGTGATGGTGAGTGAGGGGTTGACGCCGGGGTTGGCTGAGATGGCCGATCCGTCTACGATGAGCATGTTGCGGTAACCGAACACGCGGTTGCTGGCATCGATAACGCCGCCGCTGGGATCTGCGGCCATGACGGCACCGCCGAGAATGTGTGCTGTGGAGGGGATGCCCGAGAGGGTTTCGAGAGCAAAAGATGTGGACTTGCCGCCGGTGATGCGCGCGTAGTGGGCAGCGAGGGCGGTAGATGCGGGGATGTTAGGTGAGGGGGCCGCGCCAGAAGCGATGGAGGAAGCGAGGCCGCTGGAGACCAGCCCTGAAAGAAAAGGAAAGCGCGACCGACGAAATTGAAGCGTGCTGTCCAAGGTTTGCATAAACAGCAGGACCGCCGTGTGGCGCGACCAAGAACGAGTGTAAATGCGCGCATAGCCTAGCGGGGCGCGGGCCAGGGTACGGGCCATGCCCAAGAGGCGTGTGGTGATTGTACGGCCGTGGGACACGGGCAAGTGTAGAAGTTTCCAAAAACCGGACCCCTTGGAGTAGCGCACCACTTCGAGGTGGGAGTCGTCGTCGGTGTGAAGCAAAGAGCCGATGGCCAGGCCTTTTGACATATCCAAGGCGTTGTTAAGCGAGCTCACGCTGATCAGTGTTTCGTTGTTTGTCCGGATGTCATCGCCAAGCCGATCGGAAAGGCGCGGAAGCGAGCGGGGCTTCAATTTGAGCAGAAGGCTGATTGTCCCCAAAACTCCGCCGCTGAACACGACGCCTCTTGAAGTGAATGATTGCTTGCGCCCCAATCCGAAGCGGCGGCGGGTCGCGAGCGTGGAGATGCGGTACCCCTCAGATCCGTCCTCAGCGCCCAAAGGCAGGACGTCAATCGCCTCGGTTTCGGCCAAGATTTGGGCGCCGCGAAGTTGAGCCAGGTGCAAGTAGTTCTTGTCCAGGGTGTTCTTTGCGTTGTAGGGGCAGCCCGTCATGCACGCGCCGCAATGCACACAGCCCGTGCGAGAGGGGCCCTCGCCGCCGAAGTACGGATCGTCCACCTCCCGCCCTGGTGAAGTCTTTTCACCGCCCTTGCCGTCAGCATCTACGCCAACGCCAAAAAACACCGACACCATGGGGCTGCGAAAATGCTCCGGGCGTTTAACCTCATCGGCGAGCTGCTCAAGCGCACGATCCGCGTCATAGAGCTTCGGGTTGCGCACGGCACCGAGCATCTTCAAAGCCATCACATAATGCGGGTCAAGTGCAGACTGCCAATCCTTCAAATCGGCCCAAGAGCCTGAATTGAAAAAGGGCTTTTGAGGGCGCGGAAGCGTATTGGCATACACGAGAGAACCGCCTCCAACACCGGTGCCAGACAAGACGGAGATGTGACGAAAAAATGATATTTTCATGATGCCAAACATGCGCAATCGTGGCATCCACAGCCACTTACGAAGATTCCAATTGGTCTTCGGGAAATCCTTCGCACCGTACCAACTCCCTTTCTCAATCACCAAAACGCGGTGGCCTTTTTCGCTCAATCGGAGCGCAGAAACGCTTCCGCCGAAGCCGCTGCCCACCACAATGTAATCGTAGTCAAATGTCGTGGGAGCACTCATGCATGCAATATATTTACTCCAGCCCAACAACCACCAATATCACAATCAGAGTGATGCACACTTGCAACCACATAAGGGTTGTGAAATTCCGGGCGCTGAATTTGTGCCGTGCAGCACGGTCAGTATCTTGCAGGTATGTACCGATTGACTTCGCTGACCATGTGGACGACCCTATGCCTTGCGCTCTTGACGAGCTGTTCTCATTCTGATTCCAATGCCACGACCAGCGCTCCGGCGGCTCAGCCCAGTGTGCAAGCCACATCCACCGAAGCGCCCAGCAACCCGGCCGCTGTCAAAGTGCCAAAACAAGGCGGGCCACAAGAGGTTAGTTCGCTGATCAACCCCAATTTCAAGGACGGAACCAACGATGCAAATAGAGGTGACAAATCGGGCAAGGTCGCCCTATCTGGCACCGTGAAATCAATCGGACAATGGATGTACCTCTTCGAAACAGAGGGGCGCAACAATGCCGTGGTTGACTCGACGCGCATTTCAAATGGCGCCTTTGACTTTGGGGAAATTACGGTGAGCCGGGGCTTTTATGGACTCGGCATGAAATCAGGCAAGCCCACCACACGCATCATCCTCAACCCCGACGAGCCGGCCGTGCACTTGGACTACTCCAACAACCGCATGACCTCCGCACAAACGAATTCTAAGGAGAACAAGGGCTGGTACGCCTACAACGGCGCCGCGGGAGCCATCAACAACGGCATCCGCGCACTGAGAAAAAAGCGCAAAGGAAATGAAGCCGCCATCGATGCGCAGATCAAAACAAAGGAAGGTGAACTGGTGTTGGTCCAGCACACTTATATCAACCTAAACCCAGGCACGTACATCGCTAAATTTCTAGGCTGGCAAAACCCGAAGTTCATTGGCGAACGCGGCAGTTTCTTCAACGACTTGGACATGACGGACAACTCTATGGTCCGTTCCATGGCCCTTCCAGACCGCATCCAGAGCTTTATGCGCACCTTCTCAGGCGGAACAGAGTCCGGCTTCCTCTCGTGCATCGACTTGGTGAAGGCCTCGGTGGAGGAAAACCCCGTCCTGCTCGAATTTGCGCTCTACAATATGCTCGATGGTTTTTACAACACGGGCAAAGAGATGATTTGCCAATACATCTTGGACAACTACATCTTCGATGAGGATTGCGGAGCAAACCTCTCCGATGTCATTCGCCAGCGCGCCGAAGGCATCATCAACTTGCAGGTGGGAAAAACCCCGCCCAACTTCCGAATCGCCAACCCCAATGGACAAATCGTAGATTTGCGGGAATACGCCTCAGAGCACGCGTACACCTTGGTGATGTTTTGGGCTTCTTGGTGCCACAAATGCGAACAGGAAATCCCCAATCTCGTGCCGATGTATGAAGATTTTTCTACGCGCGGATTCGGCATGATTGGAGTGTCGGTCGACCAAAACCAAGCGGCTTGGAATGGGGCCATCGCAAACAACAACACCCCATGGGAGAATGTGTCTCAGCTGATGGGTTGGGATGCGCCGGTGACGGATGACTTCAAGATTACGCAGACCCCCACCTACTTCTTACTCGATCGGGATGGCACCATTGTGTTGAAGCCGCACCGCTGGTTCGAGACGCGCAATTTCCTCAAAGGGAAGCTCTAAACATCTCCAGAATCATCCCGTCAGCGAGACCGACCTTGGGTACGATTATTTCTTGGGCGCCCGCCGCTTCCATGATGCGCAAATAAATCTCGCCCGCCGGAATAATCACATCGGCCCGGTCCGGCTTCATACCCAGCAAGGTCATCCGCTCTTCGATGGAATGCCGCTCCACTGTGGCGTGCACATCGATGAGCTTTTCCAAAGGAATGGGGGTGTGCCGGTTGTAGCCGCTCAAGCGCGCCATTCGGTTGATATTCCCACCTGTGCCTATCGCCGTCAGCGGCTCCGTATTTGAAGCATTGCCGCTTGGTCGCTTCGCAAGAAAGGCCTCGACACTGTCCCACACCTTCGGTTTCACTTTCCCACGAAGCATGCGCACCGAACCGACCTTGAACGATTTGGAGAGGGTGCGCTGTGCTTCGCGAATCCAAGTGAGCTCCGTCGATCCACCACCCACATCGATGTAGAGGTAGTCCCGGCGCGGGTCGAGCATGGAGACGGAGAAATTCCGAAAAATGAGTTCAGCCTCCTGGCGGCCGTTGATGACATCGATACGCAAGCCGGCCTCTTGACCGACGCGATCCACAATCAAATCTCGGTTGGTGGCCTCGCGCATTGCTGAAGTGGCGCACACTTGAAAATGGCGCACATCCAAGGACTCCATCAATCGAGAGAAAGCCTGCAAAACCAACACCAGTTGATCCGCCTTCCCCTTAGAAATTTGACCGCTCTCGAACACATCCTCACCCAAACGAATCGGCATCCGCGTGAAGGCAATCTTCTCCGTTTGAACCACCCCGGATTCAAAGGACAAATCTTCCACGAGCAAGCGCACCGCATTGGAACCGATATCTATCGCTGCAAACCTCATTTCACAACTGAATAATGGGCGTACATCTCTTCCTGTGCGTTGATTGCTTGCTGGGTATCGCTTGCTGGGTTCATGTCCCGTGCGTACCGGTTGGATTGATCTGCAACAACAATACGCGCTTTCACATTGTCAGAGAGCTGTAAGGACAAGAAGGTGTCAAGCTGCAAACGCAATGCGGGATCATAAATGGGGACGGTGACTTCAATCCGCCGGTCAATGTTGCGCGTCATCCAGTCTGCGCTCGACAAGTAGTAAGAAGGTGTGCCGCCGCCAGCGAACACGAAAACACGGGCGTGCTCTAAGAAACGCCCCACGATGCTGCGCACGGCGATGTTCTCACTCAATCCAGCAACGCCAGCACGGAGCGAGCAAATGCCGCGCACAATCAGATCCACCTTCACCCCTGCCGCTCCGGCAGCATACAGGCGCTGAATCAACTCGGGATCCACCAAGTTGTTGCACTTGACGGTGATATGGGCGGGACGACCTGCTTTCGCTTCAGCTATTTCAAAATCCACCAAGCGCTCAAGGCCGCTACGCATTGTGAATGGCGAGACAAGCAAGTGCTTGAATTGCGGGACCTTGTAGTTGTGCTGGAAGAATTCAAACAGGGCCTCAACTTCGAGGGTGATGCGGCGGTCCGCCGAAAGCAATCCCAAATCGCTGTACACCCTGGAGGTCGACTCATTAAAATTTCCAGAACTGATGTAAGCCACATTGCGCGAGCCGCTGCGCTTAATCAGCACGAGCTTCGAATGCGTCTTCAGGCCCGGCACTCCAAAAATCACACCCACCCCAGCATCTTTCAAAGTGTTGGCCACTTTGATGTTATTTCGCTCGTCAAAGCGCGCATGTAGCTCAATGACGACCTGAACGTCTTTGCCGTTTCTAGCCGCTGAAACCAAGGCGTTGATGACGTGGGAATGAGGCGCCACGCGGTACAGGTTGATATTAATCGACTTGACCTTTGGATCAATCGCCGACTCCCGCAACAAATCCACGATGTAATCAAAATTGTGGTACGGATAGTGCAGCAGCACGTCCCGCCGGGCCACCTGCCGAAGCAAGCTGGTGTTCATCGATAAATGTGGATGGGCCAAGGGGGGCAACGGCTTAAAAACCCAATCCGGTGGACCCAGTGCCGGAAAGCCCATCAAATCCTTGCGATTGTGATAGCGGCCGCCCGGTAACACATTGTCCTCGTTCTTGATTTTCAATTTTTTGACAAGAAACGCTCGCATATCCTTGGACATATTGCGGTCGAAACTGAAACGAACATAATCGCCCTTCTTCCGGTTGGCCACCCCCTTGCGCATCTTCTCAACCAACGATTTTGACAGGTCGTCGTCCATATCAATTTCAGCATCGCGCGTCACCTTGATTGCATACGCGTGAATGCCTTGGGGCTCAAACAAGGCAAATAATTTGGCCAAGCCCACGCGAATCACATCGTCGACAAACATCACATGAGCCTGTCCGGGAGCTGAGGGCAAGACCAAAAATCGTGACAAACGGTCGGGCAAGGCGAGCAGAGCAAACTTCCGGTCCTCTTTCACCGTGAACTCCACCGCCAGGTAGCCGGCACCATCGCTCAATTCTGGCATACCAACGTCAGACACCATGATCGGAACCAAGGTCGGCCGCACCACACGAGAGAAATAGCCCTCTGCAAATTCACGTTGCTCCGCACTGAGCTGTTTTTCATCGACAAAATGAACACCCCCAGCCGCCATTTCTGACTCGATTTCGTCAAATAACGCGTTGAACTCGACCTGGAGTTCCAAAACCCGCTCTCCGATTTGATCCAAAGTCTCCGCCACACCAAAGCCCAGCGTCGTAGTCGTGTGCTTTCCAAGATGAACCATCCGATGCAGGGCGGCCACGCGCACCCGGTAAAACTCGTCGAGGTTGTTTGAAAAGATGCCCAAAAATCGCAAGCGCTCGATCAGCGGTACGCGCTCATCCGCCGCCTCCTGCAACACCCGCTCATTGAATCCGAGCCAGCTGAGCTCGCGATTGAATAAAATCTCCTTCGACACCCGCCAAATATAGCCGCCGCACACCCGCCTCCCATACCCCTGACGTACCTTTGCGGTAAATCTGATTCATATGTCTGTTTTGACTGGCCAATTGGCCCCCGCCTTCACGGCCCATGCTGTCCTTGACGGCTCACACATCGTCGACGATTTCTCGCTTGACCAATACATCGGCAAGAAGTACGTCGTCCTGTTTTTCTACCCGAAGGATTTTACGTTCGTGTGCCCCACCGAACTGCACGCTTTCCAAGAGCGCCTCGCCGATTTCGCTTCGCGCGATACTGTTGTGGTGGCCTGCTCAACGGACAGCGCTGAATGCCACCACGGATGGTTGCGCCTTGCAAAAGCGGAAGGCGGCATCCAGGGCGTCACCTACCCATTGATTGCCGATACAAACAAGACCATTTCGTCCAACTTTGACGTGCTCGACGGCGAGTACGACTACGACGAAGAAGGCGAACTCGTGGGCACCAGCGAATTGATCTGCAACCGCGGATTGTTCCTGATCGACAAAGAAGGTGTGGTCCAGCACCAAGTGGTCAACAACAAGCCGCTCGGACGCAGCGTGGACGAGGCACTTCGCATGGTGGACGCCCTGCGCCACTTTGAGGCTGAAGGCGAAGTTTGCCCGGCCAACTGGAACTCTGGAAGCAAGGCGATGACCGCCAGCTTTGAGGGCGTGGCCGACTACCTCGCGGCGCACTAAGCGACGCAACAAGATCTGCTAATAAACAGGCGTCAGTCCGTCGGGCTGGCGCCTTTTTTACGCCTTTGCTTTATTTCGCATGGCCCGAAGCTCGCTCCAACGCTTCGGTACAGGCCGTGCAAGCACGGCCTCTGGCACGGCCTGACCCGCCAAAAAGTCAAGCGCCAGTCGATTGAACTCACGGGGCGCCTCAATCGACACAACATGGCCACAGTTTCGAATCACAGCCAACTTCACATGCCGTTGAGCCGCTGCAAATCGCGCTGCCGCAGACATGAAAATATGGTCTTGCGACCCCATCACCACAAGGCCCTTGCACGTCACATTTCGATCGATGTAGGCGCCGACAAGGCGAAAAAACGGCTTGTACAGGCCCACCCACTTCATGTACTCCCTGTGGGTCAACTTCTTGCTCTGCATGCGGAATACAAAGCGGCTCAAGCGGTGATTCTTGCGCGGCAAAACGATAAAACTGAACAGCCAATACATGGCTCGATACGGCAGAATAAAACTCAGCGCCTTCGCGCTGTGAACAAACACGTGCATCAATAGCGAACCATCAAAAATGGCCCCGGCCATCACCATTCGGTCCACCAACTTCGGCCTTTCGATATCGATTTTTTGCAGAATTACGCTGCCGATGGATAGGCTTAAAAAGTGCGCCTTCTCAATCCCCAAAGCGTCTATTACCGCAAGAATATCCTCGCAAATCACATCAAAATCATAGGCCGAAAAAGCCGGTAAAACATCCTTGCTCAACCCGTGATCACGCAGGTCCAATAGCAACAAGCGGTAATGGGGACGAAACGCCTCAATCTGATACTTCCAAGTGCCAATCCCCCCTCCTGCGCCGTGAATGAAAACAAGCCAAGGTGCATCTTCAGAGGCTCCGCTGCAGTCGTCCACCACATCGTAATGCAGCAGTGTCCGCTTCTCTAAATTCTCAACAGACTTCAACTTCTGATCAAACATCACCGCAAATATCGCTCAAGAAAAACGGCCGCTCCCACCCAGTGGAAACGGCCGTCAAAAATAATTGAGCAGGAATTACTGCTTGTTCGTAGGGGCACCGCCGGTCACTTTCACTGGAGCTCCGCTTGAAGCACCGCCTGAATTGGCTTCAATTTTGCCCTTGATGCGAATCACCTTGGTCGGATCATTTGACGCATTTGACGTAATCGTAACACTCTTATTGATTGGGCCAATACGCTTGGTGTCGTACTTCACCTTGATCGACGAAGTGGCACCTGGAAGGATGGGCTCCTTCTGGCACTGGGGAACCGTGCAACCGCAAGACCCTTTACAACGTGAGATAATCAAGGGCGCATCGCCCTCGTTGGTGACCGTGAACACGCAGTTTCCGTCAGCGCCTTGCTGCATCGTGCCGTAATCGTGCACCTCCTTGTCGAGAGTGAGCAAAGCACCGCCATCGACAGGAGCGGGCGCATCTTGGGCACTCATCAGGGCAAATCCGCCGAGAAGTAGTCCGAGGGTGAGAAAGATTTTTTTCATAGTGCCACTAAATTAGCTGTAGAAGGTCCAGACCAATTCCGCGTTAACCCCGAATTAACAAGTTAACTTTGCGCCGCAAACCCGCGCCAACCCGCAGCCCATGTGGAATGAAATCCCCCAACATTACGACCCCACAATTGTGGAGGACCTTTGGACGAAGCGCTGGCTTGATAGCGGTGCATTTCGGTCAACCCCTGACGAGCGCGAGCCGTACACCGTTGTGATTCCCCCGCCAAATGTGACCGGCGTGCTTCACATGGGCCATATGCTGAACAACACCATCCAAGACGTGCTGGTGCGTCGCGCTCGGATGCAAGGGAAAAACGCCTGCTGGGTTCCTGGGACGGACCACGCTTCAATCGCAACCGAAGCAAAGGTGGTACGCAAGCTGCGCGAGCAGGGCATCAAAAAGAGCGACCTGAGCCGGGAGGACTTTTTAAAGCACGCCTGGGATTGGACGCACGAACACGGCGGGATCATTCTTGAACAACTGAAGAAATTGGGCGCGAGTTGCGATTGGGAAAGGACGCGCTTCACCTTGGACGAGCAGTACTCGCGCAGTGTAATCGACACCTTCATCGACCTGCACGCAAAGGGCCACATCTACCGTGGAAAGCGCATGGTCAATTGGGACCCTGTGGCCTTAACGGCCGTCAGCGACGAAGAAGTGCTGCACACCGAAGAGGTCAGCGCCCTGCATTACGTGCGCTACCAAGTGTTCACTGCCGGTGGAGAAGCCACCGATGATTGGCTCACCATCGCCACCACGCGACCCGAGACGATTCTCGCTGACAGCGCCATTTGCGTACACCCCGATGACAAACGGTTCACCGCACTGCACGGGCAACGTGCGCGCGTGCCACTCACCGACCGGGACATTCCAATCATCCTCGATGAGTATGTCGATATGGAATTTGGAACGGGCTGCCTGAAAGTGACGCCCGCCCACGACACCAACGACAACGAGCTCGGCGTCAAGCACAGCCTCGAGACAATTGATATGCTCAACGCCGACGCCACCCTCAATGCGGTTGGCGGCGCCTTTGAAGGCTTGGACCGCTTCGAAGCACGAAAAGCCATCACCGCCGAACTCGACAAGACAGGACACCTCATCAAAGTCGAGCAACACCCCAACAAGGTCGGCCGTTCCGAACGGACCGGTGCCGTCATCGAACCGCGACTCTCAATGCAGTGGTTTGTTTCAATGGCCGAACTCGCGGGGCCCGCTCTCGACCACGTGATGGACGGCACCATCCAATTCCACCCCTCCAAGTTCAAGAACAGCTACCGCCATTGGATGGAAAACATCAAGGATTGGTGCATTTCACGCCAATTGTGGTGGGGGCATCGCATCCCGGCGTGGTACTACGAAAAGCAGGCTAATGACAGTGCCGGCTCCAACCCGGACGATGCGCCCTTTGTGATCGCTCTCGATGCTCAACAGGCCGCAGTCCTGGCCAGCGAGCAAGCTGGACGGCCGATCCGCCCTGAGGACTTGCGCCAAGACGAAGACGTGCTCGACACGTGGTTCTCATCCTGGCTCTGGCCCATTTCAGTTTTTGACGGGTTCTATTCCGAGGAGGAGGTCGATTACTACTACCCGACCAACGACTTGGTGACGGCCCCCGAAATCATGTTTTTCTGGGTGGCGAGGATGATTGTTGCCGGCTACGAATACCGCGGCGAGGCGCCCTTCAAAAACGTCTACTTCACGGGCATCGTTCGGGACGAAAAGGGCCGAAAAATGTCCAAATCGCTGGGCAACTCCCCCGACCCAATCGAGCTGATGAAGAAATTCGGCGCCGACGGCGTTCGGGTGGGCATGCTGCTCACCTCACCTGCAGGCAACGACCTTCCTTTTGACGAGGCCCTTTGTGCCCAAGGCCGCAATTTCTCCAACAAAATCTGGAACGCGTTCCGGCTGGTCCATGGTTGGGAGGTTGCACACGATATGGCCCAACCGGCCTGCGCCGCAAAGGGCATAGCTTGGTTTGAAGCCCGCAGCGCTCAAGTGCTGACCGAGGTGGAGCACGCCTTTGATGAATTCCGGCTTTCCGAGGCCTTGATGCTCATTTACAAGCACATCTGGGATGATTTCTGTTCGGTATACCTCGAACTGGCAAAACCCCCCTTTGGAGAGCCGATCGACGCCGCAACCCTCGCCTCAACCACGGCGATTTTCGAGCGGATGCTATCCATGCTGCACCCGTTCATGCCCTTTCTCTCCGAGGAGGTCTATGCGCGGCTCGCCAAGCGCGCCAAGGGCACCCTCCTCTCTTGCTCTGCGTGGCCTGCGAACAAGAGCCTGAACGAAGCTGAATTGGCCTCAAACACACAGCTCCTCAAAGATTTTGACTTGACCATGCGCATTGTTGCAGAAGTGAGGGGTATTCGGCAAAAAGGTCAGATTGCCAATAAGCACGCGCTCGAACTCCATGTGATGGCTGATTCAAGCCAGTCCCACCCGAGCGGTAAGCCCTACCCCGCTGCGCTTGAACCGGTCGTAATGCACCTGTGCAATGTCTCGAAGGTGGAGCACGTGCAGCAGAAGCCGTCCACTGCATTTGGATTTGTGCTTGAAACTCACGAGTTCTTCGTGCCCGCAAGCGACACGGTGGACCTCGAAGCTGAGCGCGAAAAAATCCAGAAAGACCTCGAATACCAAGAAGGCTTCGTGGTGATTATCGGAAAAAAGCTGGGCAATGAACGTTTCGTTGCAGGCGCACCCGTCGCTGTGGTGGAAGCTGAGCGATCAAAGCTTGCAGCTGCCGAAGCAAAAATAGAGGTCCTGCAGGCCAAGCTTCAGTCCTTGAGCTGACTATTCACTTTCGTGGCCAATCCGCTTTGCTGCACTGGAACTCGGCGGGACACTCGGCGCAACAAATTAGGCGTATAGAAAAAGCGCCCCCTCTTTCGAAGGAGCGCTTTCCAAAATTTTATTCGGCCGCTTTTCAGCAAAGACCGTTTCTACAAATTATTCGCAGTCAGTTCCAAATATACCGAGGAAGGAAAGCAAGTCACCCACACCGACGGTGCCGTCATCATTGAGGTCACCCTCACAGGCTGAACCGAATCCGATACAGTTGCCATCGTCGTCATTGGCACATGGATCGTAGTTCGAGGCCGCGTCATATGTACAACCCAAAATAGTAAGTGGATTGCTGCAAGCATCACAAGATGTGAAACAAGGGGTTCCATTATCAGCCGCTGCGTCAGCAACCGTGATCGAACGGTTACCGCTGCCATTGCTACAAGAACCGTTCACATACTCATCATCGCCCCATGCATCTCCATTTACGAATTTAAACTCATGCGTGCCATTTGGCAAAGCGATTTGATAATCGTACACTCCGCCACAGCCATCTCCTGATGCTTCTGTTGCAGCAGGATCCCAGCCTTGGAATTCACCAGCTATATGGACACCTGAAGCAGAAACTGCTACTTCAGACATGTCGACAGAAAGCGTTACAAGGAATAAGCAAGAACCATCATCTGTACCTGCATCAGCGTTGTAGTTTGTTGCTCCAGCATTAGTGCATCCAGTGAATGTACAGCTTCCGTCATCACATCCAGCAGCAGCATCATAGTTATCAGCTGAAGCGTCTGTACATCCAGGCCATACACAACCAACACTTAATTGACATGCTACATAGTTACAAGATCCTGGTTGTCCACAACCTAAAGGGAAGTTCATCATAGGTGCAGCCCATAGGTATTGTCCCGCTCCGGTAGTAGCATCTGAGGCCACAGGAATAGGAGACATCCAGAAAGTACCATTGCCTACCATAGGAATATTATTTCCAAGAGCAGCGACAGTCATATCGGATCCACAAATTGAGAACTCAACAGTAGATGCAAGAGCAGCAAGCTCACCAAGGAGTCCAGTTGGATCTGTAATTCCAGCCATACCAAGAGGTGTAGAACCATCTCCAACGATTACACCATTGATGCTTACGTCAGGGTTAACACCTCCTGTCATTTCACAACCACCAGCAAGTGCTTCATAAGGAGTTCCTGTTAGTGTTAAACCAACCAACCAAACCACATCAGCTCCAGTAGGAATATCTGTTCCTTCATGATAGTCACAAGATCCGTCATCAATCGTTGCAGCTTCATTGAAGTTACAAGCAATCGCAGATGTGCATCCTTCAATATTTAAAGACTCACCATCACAGTTGTATCCAGGATCAGCGTAAGTACAAGATCCATCGTCAGAAGTAGCAAGAGCGTTAAAGTTACAAGCATCAGTATCTATACATCCAGGTCCTGCAGCAACTAAGCCCATTGCAAGAGCTAAACGAGGAGCTGTGTAACCTTGGATAACATCAATCCACATACCTGCCTCTGTAGGGCCCATATCTGGGTTTAATGTCATTTGAGTAGCCCAAATCGAAGTTCCATTGAGTGCGTCGTATGCCTGAGCCTCAGCCTCATCCCACCACTGCCAAGGTGAACTATCATAAGGTTGAGTAGGTGTAGGTACTCCTTCTACGTCTACATAATGATTAAGTACTGGGTAACAACCATCAAATCCGCCATTATCAATAGCTTCCAATGAGAGAGGATCACTCAATCCTGCA
>JAQWTJ010000051.1 GCA_029242765.1 Flavobacteriales bacterium
TGGCGGCCCTTGTTGCGTCAGCCGACTTTATGGAACGCGCCTTGGCCGCCCCCGTGCCGTATGCACCCCGCGCCCTTGGTTCGCAGATCAACTCCTCTGCGCCCGAGTATTTCCCCACCCTGTTTGACGGCGGGGATCAGCTGCTGTTCACCCGAAAAGTTCCGCGCGAATTCGGCGAGGGCCAGGAAGACTTCTTTCTCAGCCGCCTTGGAGCGGACGGCTTGTGGACCCCAGCCCGCCCTATGCTCGCCTTGAACACTGCGGAAAACGAAGGGGCGGCCAGCGTCTCTATGGACGGCCTGAGTATGATTTTCACCCGCTGTGGCTCCACGGGCAAGGGCAGTTGCGATTTGTACCTCACCTCTCCACAAGCCCATGAACCTCCAACCAATATCGGCGAGCTCAACACCTCAACTTGGGAAAGCCAGCCCTGCCTTTCGTGGGACGGACGCACGGTCGTTTTCACACGTCGTACGGCAAACCGCCAGTCCACCGACCTTTTTATGGCCCATCGCTCCGCTAAGGAGAGCCACTGGAGTGCGCCCGAGCGAATGGCCGGAAACATCAATACGCCTGGCCGCGAGCAAAGCGGCTTCATCCACCCGGACGGCCGCCATTTCTACTTCGCTTCGAACAACCACCCGGGCATGGGCGGCATGGACTTGTTTGTATGCACCCTGGAACAAGACGGCCGCTGGGGCGCACCGGTCAACCTGGGCTACCCCATCAATACGCCCCGAGATGAAACAGGCCTGATTGTTTCGCCCGACGGAAAAACGGCCTACTTCTCTTCCACGGCCGCCGACCAAGACCCGGGCCACGTTGAGATGAGCGGTGCTCACATTGGCAATATGGACCTCTACACCTTCGAATTGCCCGAGGCGGTGCGGGCTACGGCAACGTTGTGGTTTCGAGGACGCGTCACCTCCGCACGAGACGGAACGGCACTCGAGGCCCACGTGACGCTAACCGACTTGGAGTCGGGCCGGCCCATGGCCGATATGTTGGCGGATCAGTCCGGACATTTTGCCGTTCCCGTGCCCTCGGACCGTTTGTTTGCACTGAGCCTTGAGCACGAGGGGTATTTGCTCTACAGCGGTCACTTTTCTCGCAATATTGAGGCTGCAAAATCATCGGGACGCGCCGAACATATTGAGCTTCAGCCCCTAGAAACAGGCGCAGAAATCGTCTTGCGCAATATATTTTTCGACAGCGGGAGCGCCGCATTGGATGCCCATTCTGACGCTGAGCTCCACAACATTCTAGAGCTGACCGAACTCAATGGCGACACACGCTTTGAAGTGGGCGGGCACACCGATGATGTGGGGTCGTCCGAGGACAATCACCTGCTCAGCGAGCAGCGAGCCCAAGCCGTGGTGGATTGGCTTACCGATCACGGCGTGGCTTCACATCGCTTGACCGCTCGAGGATACGGCGAATCCATGCCGCTTTCCAAAACCGTCCGTGCAGTCAATCGCCGCACAACCCTCAGCGTGCTTTAATCGCCGCAGCGATTGGTACTGATATTTTACTGGATTACCAAGCGGTGCGTGGTGCCCGCACAGCGCACCAAGTATTGGCCCGCGTCGAGGTCTGCAACCGGCAAAGCTCCTCGGCGGCCGCTTAGAGAGCCCGAGCGCACGATGCGGCCAAGGGCGTCAATGATGAGCCAATCCGCATTTACGGCACCGCTGTGGACGGAAACCCAGGCCTCCGAAGTAGCGGGGTTGGGGTAGACCTCAACAGAAGCCGGTTGCAAGTCGTCCACGCTCTGGTAGGCGAGATTGCGAAACTCCATAATGTCGTTGGGTGGCGAACCGGGGTAGCTCGTGCCGTTGAAAGCCAAATACAGCGCCCCGGTGTACGGGTTGACCGCAATGTCTCGGATGCGTTGGTTGAAAGAAGAGAAAAATTGGTCTTCACCGGTGCATTCCATCCCGTCGGCGCTCAATTCCAGCGCATTCATTCGCTCGTACTGAGCACTCAATCCACCGAGCACAGCCATCAAAACCTTGCCCTGCCATTCGGGGATGGCCTCGTGGGTATAGAACTCCACGCCGTTGACAGCGATGCAGGGGCTCCATGTGCGGATCGGTTCGCGGACATTCCACTCGACACAGAAGGACTGTTCGGACGACGTGTTGCACATCCCCTCCACATCTGGCCAACCGTAATTGCGACCAGCTTCGACGATGTTGAATTCGTCGTCGTTGCTCTGCCCGTGCTCAGAGGAGTACACAATCCCGTCAGGACTCATGCACAATCCCTGGGCATTGCGATTGCCCCAGGTGTAGACATAACTGTTTTCAAAGGGGTTGTCGGCGGGGATGCTGCCGTCCATATTGATGCGCAAGATCTTTCCATTGAGACTCTCGAGGTTTTGGCTGTTGGACGAGTTTCCAGCATCACCGGTGGTCATCAAGATGGTGTTGTCCGGGAGGATCAATAGGCGCGCGCCGTTGTGAATCTGTGCGCCCGGCAAACTCAGAAGCTCTTGCTCATTTACCAATGCGGTCCCGTTCCACTCGAAAAGGCTCAGTTGCTCCGAAACGTTGGACTGACCATTGCAGTACACCAACCAAACGCGTGGGTCATCGGGAAAGTCGGGGTGTTGCACCATGCCCAACAGCCCCGGTTCGCCCGAACCGTTGAAGGTCACATTCAAGTCCAGAACGGTGTCGTAATCACCCGTTGTCGGGTCGATGCGCAGCACGCGCCCTTTCCGCTCCGTGCACCACAGCATATCGTCGCCGCCCCAAAGCAACTCCCAGGGGATTTGTGCGTCGTCAACGAGGACGGATGAAGTGAGCGTGGTTTCACCTACAATAAACTCATCTTGAGCGTGCGAGGCATTGGAATAGAGGGCGCCGGCGCAAAGCAGCACAGCACAAAGGCGTGATATAGGTTTCATGGGTTGACAGGTCTTGCCCGAAAGATAGAACCCAAATAGAGCCGCGTCAAAACGACTTATTCACCGCTCTCACCCTCATTGAGCAAGGCCAATTCCTCGGGCGTAGCAGCTTCGAGCAAATCCTCGTCCTGCTGCTTGGTGTTTTTCAACCCCAATTTCTTCAAGCTTTCAAATCGGCTGACGATATTTCCCCGGCCGTCCACCATCTTGTTCATTGCGTCATCATAGGTTCCACGGGCCGTGTCAATTTGCTTCCCCACCTTGACCATGTCCTCAGTGAAGCCCACAAACTTGTCGTAGAGTTTCGAGGCGCCATCGATGATGGCTTTGAGGTTTTTTGATTGCTTTTCTTGGCGCCATAATACGCCCACCGTGCGCAGGGTGGCCCACAAAGTGGTGTTGGTCACAAGGACTACGTTCTGATCAAAGGACTCTTGAAACAACTCAGGCGCTTTTTGTACAGCAACGCTATAGGCCCCTTCGATGGGGATGTACAGCAAGACAAAATCGAGGGTGCTGCCCTTCAAGTTTTCATAGCTCTTCTCTGACAAGCCCTTGACGTGGGAGCGCATCGAAGCCACCAAAAGGTCGAGCGCCGCTGCTTGATCGTCCGGATCGTCGGTGTTGCAAAAGCGTTCATAGTGCACCAGACTCACCTTTGAATCGATGATTAAGTGCTTGCCCTCAGGCATGTTAACCACCACATCGGGGTGGTACCGACGACCGTCTTCACCGACTTCGTGGGCCTGCAATTCATATTGCTCACCCTCGATAAATCCGCATTTTTTCAGCAGCGTTTCCAAGACCAATTCACCCCAATTTCCCTGCGCTTTCACGTCCCCTCGCATGGCCCGTGTCAGGTCATTGGCATCCTTGGACAAGGTGTTTGTGTTTTGAATCAGCGTCTTCATCTCCTCCTTCAGCTCGATGCGCTCCTTTCGGTTCTTGTCATAGCCCTCATTCACCTGCTTTTCAAACAAGTCGAGATGTTTTTGAAACGGAGACAACACCGTGTCCAGATGAGCCTTGTTGCCTTCGCGCAAGGCCTTCTGGATGTCCTCGGATTGTTGTTTGAGCGCATCGGCCGCCAGAACTTTGAATTGATTCTTCATCGCCTCTTGCTGGGACCCCAATCCCAATAGCTTTTCGTCCAAACGTGCACTTTCGAGCTCGGCATCCCGCAATGCACTATCCTTCTCGAGGAGTTCCTGTTGCAATGATGCAATGCGCTCTTTCTGTTCAGCAAGAAGCTCTGCAGAGGTGTCCCCCGGAGCGGCCGAGCTCGTTTTTAGCTTGGAATACAGAATAAGAGCAAAGGACCCCGCGGCAAAAACCAAGACAACAGAGAGGAGGATTTCAGTCATATTTCTAAACCAATTGGGTGTCTAAAGGTAGCGCCTTACACCAATAATACCCCGGGCAGAACTTTTCACAATAGACTCACAATGTTCTCAAGAATGCTCCACCAACACCTCGCCAGTGGTGGTGTTGATGCGAACAAGCGTCCACATTCCCATGTAGTCGCGCCTGATTTCCAGGACGCCGTCCTCCACTTCTGTCAGTTGAGTTTGTCCGAACATCAGCTCCATTCTATCGCGACGCAAATGCGTCCAGCGGGCGGTCAAGTCAAACATGGCTTTTTCCTCAGGGGTCCAATGTTCAAGGCGCATCATTCTGCGGTTGTCCGGGTCATTGCCTCCGACGTAAGCCAGTTCATCGCCGTAGTAAATGCAAGGTATGCCGGGCATGCTCATCAAGTAGGCCATCAGCATTTCCATCGACTTGTAGCCTTGTGAGCCTGCGTGTTGAATGTCACGTGTCCAGCCTGCAAGCTTCGTGTTTTCGCCTGCCGACACCGTCCCTTCAGCCAGGGAAGTAAACCGCGGGCGGTCTTGGTTGCCGGTGATCGCCCCCATAAGATGGTGGGCTCCGTACGTGCGAAGACCGGCCTGAGCTGTAGCAATCAAATGATCGACGCCCACATCGCTTTGCGTGAACGCTGCAACGGCTGCGTCGTAGTGGTTGAAATCAAACTGGGCGTCGAGCATGCCTGTGGAGATGTAACTCGAAATCAGTTCAGGGCTCCCGTAGGTCTCTCCGATCTGGAAAACCGGGCGGTCCGCAAGGGCCCGGACTTTTGCTGTGAGCATTCGCCAAAAACTCTCTGGAATATGTTTTGTGGCGTCGTGGCGGAACCCGTCAATCGCGCTGTTTTCAATCCACCAGGCCGCGCTGTCGCTCATGGCCTCTGCCACATCATTCCTCTCCAAGTCTAGAGTCGGCAAGAAGGTGTCAAACCAAGTGGTGAGGCGGTGGTCATCCCAGCGTTCGGTGTTGAGCGACCCATCGGGCAGGTAAAGTTCTGTCCCCCAGTCGGGGTGAGCGTCGAAAAGTGGATGTTGCTCGTGGACGTGATTGGCCACATAATCCAATAAGAAATTCATTCCCGCATCATGGCAGGCGTCGACTAGATCATCAAAATCAGCACGTGTTCCAAACCGAGGGTCCACCTCCGTATTTGAAATGGGCCAATACCCGTGGTACCCACTGAATCGGGACTTCACCGTGGTGCTGCTGTCCTGCCACAGTCCCCAGGCGCCTTCAGGATTTCGCGTGATGGGGGAGACCCAGATGGTGCCGATTCCAAGCCGCTCGAAATAGCCCTGTTCGATGGCCTGTGTGACCCCCGTCAAATCGCCACCGAGGTTGTTGGCGCGCGGTGCAATTTCTGGGTGATTGGTCGGAGCGTCGTTGGCAGGGTTTCCGTTTTTGAAGCGATCAACCATCAAGAAGTACATTGTTTGGGAGTGGAGGTCACTGCGCGTCAATTGCGCGGCATCCACTACCGGCAAACCGCCTTCAAGTGGAATCAACAGCTCGTCACTGCGGGCCTCGCCGACGGTGCACCAAATGCGTAAATGTGTTCGACCTGCCCCATATGCAGCCGCAGGGATCAGCACGCTGCCGTATCCTGATGCGTTGAGCGCGGGCATGGTGTACAAGGAATTCTCCCACCAAGCCCAGACTTGCCCGCCTGCCGGGCCTTGAAGGTGCACTTCACGCACCTGGCTGCCGCCACAGCCCGTGGCTGTAAACGCAGGCCGATCGGTCAACGCGCCCACATGCATCAAGCTGTTGTAACCGCCAAAGCCGTTGTCCACACGGTCTGGATTGGTGGGGTCCGGGCCCATGTGTCCGCCGATTACGAGTTGGTAAGGATGGGCGCCATGGGGCAAAAGCAAATCCACTTGGTAGCGACCGTCCCCTTGGTCATGCATCGGTGTGGCCGAAGAACTCCAGCCGTTAAACGGGCCGGCAATCCACACGGGGTCATCGCTGTTTCCCCGCGCCTCGAATGTGAACGTGTGCCGAACACTGGTCGCTTCAAACACCGGCAAATGCACGGTCTCATCCACGGTCTGGCCATCGGAGGCTGTGTGGATGGTGACCGCCAGAAATCCGAGCGCCGCTTCTGGTTGCCCGACGAGCCAAGCGCCTTCGGGTTGCAGTGTTAAGCTATCGCTTCGCCATACGGCTGAGGTCACTTGTGCAGCGGCTTGGCCACCCGCTGCGGGGAAGTAATCGCTCCAGCGCACCCAGGTCGAATCCGGGGCCAAGCGGATCGGGCTGGCCAGGGTCGCCAAGCCGCCCGGAGCGCTTTTCAAGATCTCCAGGTTCGACTCCCGACCATCTGCACAGCCTGCAAGCAGGGCCGAGAAAGCAGCCAAGGCGGAGAAGAGTGCAAGGGACGGCATTGCGCGCATGAAGCTATGCCTTGCCATCAATCGCAGTTGATTAAGCCGATCGTGTTGCTCGGCGGCGGCCCGAGGAATGTATGACCAGCACGTGTTACATAGAATCGCACACCGTTGTCCATAGCCTGGCCCGCATAAGGGCTTTGGTCGATGTTGCTTGGCACGCCTTCAAAGAAGGACTCAGGCAAGAAGGTGAATGTGAAAATGCCCGGTTCATCAAGGGAAGCTGACATCTGACATTCCGGATGATCCGCCGGGTCGAAGGCCGTGCCAGCCACGCCGTCATCGCCAAATGTGTAGATGGTGAAGGCGTCCGTACGGGCAGCCAAATACAAGTAGCAATCGTTCAGCCCTAGATTTTGAAGCCCGGGGTCGGTCTCTTGTGAATTGTCATACGTAATCGTCACGAAATCGTCCTGCTGACGAATTTCAGGGAAGATGCACAAGCGCCATGGCACAGTTCAGGGATGACTTCCACGTGCAAATCCTCTGTTTTTGCCTCGCCTCCAAACTCCTCGGAATAGGACATCCCATTGCGGAGTTTTGCAAGACAGGAAATCCCGTTGGCATAAAACGTCGGGCCGTCCACACCAAAATATTCGGAAGGCACAAATGTCATGGAGTACAGCTTGTTCGAGACCTTTGTCAAGAGTTGAGAATCTGCGCTGTTGTCCCAGTCACCGTTGCCGCTCACGGGCGCCGATGGGTTCCAAATCCACAAGTACAAATCCTCGTCGGGGTAGGCGTCAAGGATGGCATTCATGGCATTGTTTGACGTGAAATCAGTGGTCTGTGAGACGTCGATATACAAAGTCACCTCGGCGTTTACACTCGTCGGGGAAGGCAGTATATAGGCCGCTTGCCCCGCGATCACATCGCATAACCCCACACAGACAAGCGTGAAGATGGCGGTATTGAAAGTTCGAAGTTTCATCAGTCCAAACGGTTGAAAGTGAATCGGTAGGTGACCGTTTCGGTCAGCGCCGCCCCTTGGCCGCAACTGCGGCGGTATTCAATGGACATCGTGGGGTCGTGAGGGCGAATGGTGGCGCCCAAGTTGTACTGCAAGGTGTCTGAGGCGCCTTCCAAGAGCAGGTAGGTGGGGTAGTCGGGGTCGTCGAAACTCCACGTGCCACCCGACCCGAAATAGTTCCGGCCTTGCTCAATTTCCACGGTGTAGCTGTCGTCGTCTGAGAATACCAATTTCAGAGGTGCATCGGTGTCTTCGAGGTAAAAGCTCGAGAAGTCCCGAATTTCATTCACAGGGGAGTTCATGTCTTGCTGTGTGAAGGTGACAATCTCCCATGTGCCTACAAAGCCGCTTCGTTTGTCAAACGGTTCCCCCAGCTCCCCCTCGATCACAGGCTTGCACGCGCTGAGCCCAACAATCATAACAAGGACAGCGAACGTCCAGCGTCTGTCTTGTGCGGTTATGTGTTCCAAATTGGTCATGTGATTCATATATGTGGAAACCCGGCCTCAGAGGCAGCCGCCTTCGTCATTGAGGATGAAACCGGCCGCTGTGGTGGAGCTGTTGGGGAATTGCAGAAGCGACCCAGGGCAATCCCAGGGTGCACCGCGAATTGTTTCGGGCTCGCCCATGACGCCACGCAACTTGATTTGGTCGAGTTCCCATCCCTCGCAGAGGTTTTCCTTGCGGTACTCTTCCCAAGCGATGGCGAGCACTTCTTCAGCCCCGGCCCCGGCGGGCACATCGTTTAGGCCCTCACCGTAGGCCCGGTCTCGAATCAAATTCAAGTCGTCAATGGCGCCTGCCGCATCGCCGTTCTGGGCGCGGGCCATAGCGCGGATTAAGTGCAGCCCGCTCAAGTGCACAATCGGAACATTGAAATACTGCTTTTCATCAAAACGGGTCACCTTGTGTGTGATCCCATTGGAGGCCATCCACGCGCTGCGATCGTCGGCTGCATTGAGGCTGAACATATGATGAACTTCGTCTGAGAAGGTCAATTGGGGGTTCATATTGTTGTCCTGTCGGAAGTTGTCGCGGAAAGCCCAGCTTCGGTCGTTGAGCAGCGTGTCGCCCTCCACTTCGAAGCGTCCTCCAACGATGCCGAAAACGGTCTCTGGGTTCATATGGTCGGAGCTTAAAGTAGAGTCGGTGCCTGCTTCAAAGCGGTCGAGTCCGGCCTGCAAAGTGTACCGCCCGCTGCTGATCACATGGGTTGCTGCAGATTCGGCCTCGTCCCAGCGCTGTTGCAAATGGTACACGTGGGCCAAGAAGCCCGCCGCCGCATCAGATGTCGCGTAGGGCGCACCTGCACTGGATAGGTTTGCCCGAGCAAATGTCAAGTCGTCCACAATCGACGCGTAAATCTCGCCGACGCTCGCCCGCGGCGAAGGCCCAGCATTCGCCACCAACCTCAGGGGCACCCCTAAGTGAGAATTGTCAGCCGTATAGCCGTACGGCTGGCCCCACAAGCGCACCAAATACCAATGGCAAACGGCCCGAACAAAGCGCGATTCAGCTTCGAGTCGCAAGCGGTCACCGTCCCCGAGGTCATCAACCAAATCGAAATTGGCCATCACCACATTTGCGCGGTTGATGGCATAGAAGAAATCGGTGTAGACCCCGCCGGTGGTGGTGGTGAAGAAATTGGTCTCGCGATTCCATACCGCCGTGTAATCCAGCGAAGAGAACGGCTGGGCGAGGTTGCCGCTGAGCAGCTCCGAAAGGGATTGCGATCGTCCGCCTAGCAAATTGGCCAACACGTCGTAGTTCGAATTCAACAGGCGCTGCAAATCTTCGGCGTCTTCGATGGCGTCTTCGGCGAGAATAACGTCACCGGGCGCGAACTCGAGCATCTTGTCACATCCGGGGGCAAGGATGAGCAGCATCGCCAAG
>JAQWTJ010000074.1 GCA_029242765.1 Flavobacteriales bacterium
CGGCCATGAGCCGCGCCATCCGGTCGGCCACATCGCCTGACACACCGGTGTCGATCTCGTCTAAAATCAAGGTGGGCACTTCGGCGTTGGCAGCCAACACGGCCCGCATGGCCAGCAGCAATCGGCTGCGTTCGCCACCGGAAGCAACCTTTTCAATGGCTTGTGCGGGGTGACCGGGATTGGCCGAGAACAATAAATCGTGGCTGTAGAGCCCCTGGGCCGCCGGTTCGCTTCGCCGACTCCACGTCCAATACAACTGCACAGCGGGCATTTTTAGCGCGCCAAGTTGACCAGTCGTTTTTTCGGCGAGGGCCATCGAAGCTGCACTGCGCAACGTGTGGAGTGTTTCTCCGCTGCGGGTCGTTTCTTCCAGTGCCACCTGAATTTCTCCGTCAATCTCAGCGAGCCGATCGGTGCGATGGCGCGCCTCCTCGAGCTGACCTTTCAACTCCATGTGCCGGACCTGCAAGGCCGCAGGGTCGCCGGCGCGATGTTTGGTCATCAGGCGCATAATCAGGTCGCGTTGAGCGCCCAATTGTTCCATCTTCCGAGGATCGGCCACGATGCTCTCAGCGGCGCTGCCACACTCGACGAGCAAATCTTCCAATTCGATGCGCACGCTGCGTAGCCGATCGTGAATCGGGCCGCAAGCCGGGCTCGCCTTCACCACTTCGGCCACAGCGCCTAGCGCCCGCTGAATGTCGGCAATCGCCCCGGTTAGTTCACCGCCGTCTCCCTCCAAGGCCGATGCGGCCGACTGCAAGGCTCGTTGAATGTCTTCGGCATGTTCCAGTTCGCTTAGTTCCATCTCAAGCCCCGCCCAATCTAAAGATTCCAGCTCCGCATCCAGCAGTTCGTCACTCTGGAATTGCAGGTAGTCCAGGTCCGCTGAAGCGCCGGCGGCAAGTCGCCTGTTTTGCTCAGCCACCAAAGCGGTCCACGTCCCGAAGGCCGATTCGTAGGCATTCTTTGCGGCAGCCACTTCACGCCCTCCTTCAGCATCGATGGCGTGCAAGCGCCCGGCGCTCTTGAACAGCCGGTGGCCGTCGTCTTGGCCGTGAAAATCGATCAACAGCGGGGCCAGCTCGCGCAGGACTTCCAGCCGCACAGGTTCGTCGCCCACAAAGGCGCGGGAACGCCCCCCTGGGGCGATCACTCGCCGAACAGTTAGCTGCTCTGTAGCTTGGCCCTTGTCGCAATCCAGATCACAGTCTAGATCGTGCCCGGCGACAAATTTCAGCGCAGCTTCTCCAAGGGTGAACTGCGCTTCCACGATGCACTTTTTTTGCGGGTCGCGTAGCACCGAAGCATCTGCACGAGCTCCAAGCACCAGCCCTAAGGCGTCCAGCACGATGCTCTTGCCCGCACCGGTTTCGCCTGTCAAAGCCGTCCAGCCTTGTGTCCAGTTGATGTCGGCCCGTTTGATGAGGGCGTAATTCTCGATGGTGAGCCGTCCCAGCATCAGCCCATTCCGTTGTCGTAGGACTCGATGTTGCCCGGGTCGATCAGCTTGAGAACCGGCAAAATGCGTTGGCGTTCACCGTCGGGCGCTTCGCTGAAGAGGTTCACCAGTTCGCGGTGCTTGGCCATGAAGAAAGTCTGCAGATTGTATGAGGCTGGGCGGATACGGTGCACCGTGCGAAGTGCGATGATGGCGTCTGAAATCACCTTGCGGGACTTTCCAGGGTTGTCATAGGCCATGTCAAGCCCTTTGCGGTGGTAGGTGTAATAGCAGCTGCGCAGCGGCCGAAAAGTCTGGCTCAAGATATTGTCGATTAGGGCGTAGCGACTCTGGCGTCCATCGGAGGCGCTCCAACCCGGCGGCGGGTTGCTCAAGCCCTGCGCATTGCTTACAGCAAGCTGGGCGTTCATATACATCGGCGTGCCGCCCTCGAGTGAGAAGCTGTCGTAATCGATGCCCAGAATCAAGTAGGCGTAAAAGGCGAGAATGCTGGTGAGGTTGTCCCGGAATTGGTCTGGGGAATACTGTATCATCGTCCCGGGCGTATAACTCAGGTTGAAGTCGTTGTCATTGATCATCAACACCGGAGCGTTGTAGTCGCTGTTGAAAATTGGCCGCGAGCTCTGCACCTGGATGCTGCCTTCAAAATCCACCGGTGTCCGGGCCTTGCTGATTGTGATCTGGATGCTGCACTCGATTCGTTCGAGCAAAGTGAAATTGTCCTGAGTCCAGCGTCGACCGTTCATGAACTCCATGATATCTTCCTCGAGCGATTCAAAAACGGAGGCCTCAACATTGGCGACCTGCGGGGCTATCACCGTCACTTGACAGTTGAGTTCTTGGGCGATGGAAATTGCAGGCTTGCAGAGCATGCAGGCCATAAGCAGCGCTGTTGAGGCCAGCGAAAAATTCATCGAGTTGTGCATCGTTCTGTCGGTACTATCGGTCCATGTTCTGGTAAGCGTCGAGAATGTCGACGGCCACTTGGGCTTTAGACTTCAACTCAAAACTATCAATTCTGTTGCCAGGCCACACCATCCGGATGCGGTTTGTTTTGTGGCCGAAGCCAGATCCTTGGTCAGCGATCGAATTTAGGATGATTAAGTCGCATTTTTTTGTGGCCAATTTCTTTTTAGCGGCCTCCAATCCATCATCGCTGGCTAGGGAGAAGCCAATCGCCACACACCCTTCCGGCCGTTTGGAGGCGAGATCCGCCAAAATGTCGGGGTTGCTTACTAGGTCAATGTGGTCGGGGAGGGCCGAACCGCTGGCTTTGCCTTTGATGGGTGCTGCGGGTCGGGCATCAGCAACAGCAGCCGCACCGATGATTAAATCGCAGTCCGGCTCGCGAAGGAGGGCCTGCAATGCAGCGGTGTGCATTTCGGTAGCGGTCTCCACGTCAATTTTGTTGATCAGCGGATGGCCGGTCATGTGCTGAATTTCGTCCTCGCCGAGCGATAAAGGGCCGCACACCAAGTCGACCGCGCAGCCGCGGCGCGCCAGCTCTTGGGCTAAGCAAAGCCCCATGCGACCCGAACTGCGGTTGCCTAGAAAGCGCACAGCGTCCACCGGCTCATGGGTCGGTCCGGCCGTCACCAGGGCTCGCCGCCCAGCTAGGGGCGCCTTTTTGGCAAACCAACCTTGGAGATGCTCCAATATGTCCTCGGGTTCAGCCATTCGCCCCACGCCCACCAGCCCGCTGGCCAGTTCACCTGTTCCGGGCGGCACAAGCTCGACGCCGCGCTCGCCCAATTGCGTGATATTCGCCTGTGTTGCCGGGTGCAGCCACATGTCGCGGTCCATCGCAGGGGCAACAATCACCGGGCATTTGGCACTTAAGAGCACCGTCAATAGCAAGGAGTCTCCGCGTCCTTCCGCCATTCCTGATAGGGTGTGGGCCGTTGCAGGTGCTACCAATATCAGGTCGCCCCATAGCCCCAATTCTACGTGATGTGTCCACGTGCCGGCCTCCCGATCTTCCGTTAATTCGCTCACCACGGGGTGTCCCGAAAGGGTCCCCAAGGTCAACGGCGTAATGAATTCTTTTGCGCCCGGTGTCATCACGACCCGAACTTCAGCACCTGCGCCCGTCAATAGGCGAAGTAAGTAGGCGCTCTTGTATGCAGCAATGCTACCGGTTAGCCCCAGGACGATGCGGCGTCCGCGCAGCATCCGGTTCAGCTTTTGGCGGCTTCTTTTGAAGCTTTCTTCGCCTCTGAGTCGTCGGTCTTCACAGCGGGCTCCTCTGCAGCGGGCTGATCTTCGATTTTCACTTCAGTCGCCTTGTCGGCATTCACCACATCGAGATCCTTCACGGCATCACCTCCTTTGAAATCGCGGGAGAACTTCTTCTTGTTCTTCCGCTCGAGACGTGCTGCTTCTTCCGCTGCTTTGATTTCAGCTAATTCCTCTGCTGAGGGGTGGCGGAAATAGATCTTTCCGTCTTCAAGCTCGGAGATCGCCATTGCATTGGGCTTAGGCAAACGCTCGTAATGGCGTGAAATCTCAATCTGCTAGCGGTTCTCGAACACCTCTTCAATCGCGTCAGAAGATGTCGTGAACTCTTCGAGTTTCTCGTTCAACTCTTGCTTGATAGCGGTCCCGATTTGGTTGCTGCGTTTGGCCAATACAACGATGGCTTCAAACAAGTTTCCGTCGACTTGATCGTCGAGGACTTTGGTGTCGCGCGTGATGGTGGTGCGTTCAGCGTTGAGGTTTTTTACACTCATGGAGTCGGATTTTCGCTATGATTTGCCCGCATCTCTTTCGAAGCTCTTTCCATGCCGTTGATGCATTTTCGGTGCAGTTGAACTGCAGCATCAAGAAAGGCGCTCTCAGGGAAACGGGCTGCAAAATTAAGGTAAGATTCAACGGCATCAGCAAAACGCTCTTCGCGGCGGCGAAGTGTGCTCTGCTGGGCGTACCGGAATTGGCTATCGATGATTAAAAATGCAGCTTCTTCGGAGTAGGGCCCCATTGGATGGGCCTTGATGAAGTAGCCTAGGGCCATCACGGAGCTCTGGTATTTTTCGGTGGTGTGGTAGAGCTTGGCTTGCTCGTAGGCCTTGAGTTCAAGTTTTCCACGCAAGCGCCCCATCATGTTGTTGCAGCTGTCCTTAAGTGAAGACTGCGGGTAGCGGTCCATGAAGAGCTGCAGGTCGTCGATGGCTGCACCGGTGTCGAATTGGTCCAAAGAAAAATCTGGACTCAGGTAGACTGAGCACAGGGCAGCGCGGAACTCGGCCTCTTCCGTATGCTCAGACGTGGCAAAGGTTTTGGCGAACTGGCGGTAGTAATACCGGGCCATATACCAGTCTTCAATGCAGTACTGTGCGCCGGCGTATGTGTAGAACACGGTTTCCATTCGGTCGGTCCCACGAAATAAGCCGATCAGCTCTTTTAATAGGGGCAACGACTGCATGCAACGTCCATCGGCGTAAAAGGCCATTGCCTTTTCGTACTTTAGCTCAGTGTCATTGCTCTTGAGGAGCTTCTGATATCCGTCACAACCCGTCGTGGGGAGCAACAAAATTGAACCAAAAACCAAAAGGAGAAGCGAAGTTCTTTTCATCGAGGCCGCGAAGGTACTAACTTCGCGCCCCGAAAAATTAAAAGCCAGAGCAATTGGATATTTTTGACCGCATCAGCGCCCACCGTGGCCCATTAGGCGAGCACGCAAAGGAGGCACACGGGTATTTTTCTTTCCCCAAGCTAGAGGGACCCATTTCCAACCGGATGAAATTCCGTGGAAAAGACGTCCTTGTGTGGAGTGTCAACAATTACTTGGGGTTGGCAAACCACCCCGAAGTTCGAGCTGTTGATGCAGAAGCCGCTGCCCAATTGGGTATGGGCTATCCAATGGGCGCACGCATCATGAGTGGACAAACCGACCACCACGAGCAACTCGAAAGAGACTTGTCAGCCTTCATGCAGAAGGAGGACTCGTTCTTGTTGAATTTTGGATACCAAGGATGCCAGAGCGCTATTGAGGCCCTGGTGAACCGTCACGATGTGATTGTGTATGATTCGGAGAGCCACGCCTGCATGATCGACGGGGTGCGTTTGCACCAAGGCAAGCGGTACGTATTCAAGCACAACGATATGGAGAGCTTGGAAACGCAACTCAAGCGCGCCAAGACCTTGATCGGTAAGACCGGTGGAGGCATTTTGGTCGTGACCGAGGGGGTGTTTGGCATGGCCGGTGACCAAGGCAAGCTCGCTGAGATTGTGTCCTTCAAAAAGGAGTACGGCTTTCGCTTGTTTGTTGACGATGCTCACGGCTTTGGAACGGTGGGTGAGAACGGTCGAGGGGCGGGTGATGCCCAGGGCGTACATGATGAGATTGACGTGTATTTCGGGACTTTTGCCAAGGCGATGGCCACCATTGGAGCATTCGTCTCAGGGCCGGCTGACGTGATTGAGTACTTCCGTTACAACATGCGCTCGCAGACCTTTGCCAAGTCACTGCCTGCGCCCATCGTGGTGGGTGCTATCAAGCGCCTGGAAATGATGATCACACAGCCTCAGCACAAGGAACAGCTTTGGAAAGTGGCGAGAGCTTTGCAGTCGGGCTTGAAGAAGGCTGGATTCAACATCGGCGCGACCAACAGTTGCGTGACCCCCGTCTTTTTGCAAGGCGGCTTGAGCGAGGCGACAAATTTGACGGTCGATTTGCGCGAGAACTACGGAATTTTCTGCTCAATCGTGATGTACCCTGTGGTGCCCAAAGATGTGATTATGCTTCGCTTGATCCCTACGGCCACCCACAATTTGGATGACGTGGAATACACGATTGAGACCTTCAAAAAGGTGGCGGCGAAGTTGGCTGAAGGTAAATACGTGGGCGAGGGCATCGCCAACTGGGCTTAAACAGAGCGTCACGGTGCGCTGTTTCGTTAAGCTCAGTTACGTCGGAACGGCCTACCACGGCTGGCAACGCCAGCCGGAATCAATTTCAGTTCAGCAAGTTGTGGAGGAACGGCTCGGTATGCTTTTAGGCGCGGGTGGGCCGGTGACGGTGGTGGGGTGCGGCCGCACCGATACAGGCGTCCACGCCTCCGAGTTTTTTGCGCACTTTGACGTGCCCCAGGGCTTGGATCTGGAGAAGTTTAGCGATTGGGATGAGGCAGCGTGGAAGCTCAATGGGATGCTGCCGTCGGACATCGGGGTGTCGCGCATCTGGCAGGTGAACGACCGCGCCCACGCCCGGTTTGACGCCCGAGAGCGCAAGTACACCTACTGGGTTCACTTGCGCAAGGACCCGTTTTTGGAAGGCCGCTCCACACGGGTTTACCACAACCTGGACCTCGGCAAGATGAACAATGCTGCGGCTTATTTGGTTGCCCTGGGCGACGGAAGCGGAGAGGGGCCCGGTGGAAATTCGGGAGACTTTGCCGCCTTTGCCAAAACGGGGGGCGGCCAGAAAACAACTTTGTGCAATGTGCGCGCCGCCCAGTGGACGGCTTTTGATGGCAACCGATTGCGATTCGATATTTCGGCCGATCGGTTTTTGCGCAACATGGTTCGCGCTGTGGTGGGCACCTTACTCGAAGTGGGGAGCGGCCGCCTGGCCGTCGACGAAATACCCGATTTGATTGCTTCTAAGGACCGCTGCCGAGCTGGCACCTCGGCTCAAGCCTGTGGCCTGTATTTGTCTCGCGTGGACTACCCTGAAACGGCTCATGAACTTTGATGCATCTGTCCTGCGCCGCATTGTCGGCTTGGTCAGGCCGTACCGCGCCCGATTTGTCTGGACGGGCCTGCTGGTCCTGGTGCTTGCGCTGCTGTCATGGATCCGTCCGTACCTCATCCGTCTGGCCATCGATGACAAGGTGGCCTCGGGTGACCGGGAGGGTCTGCTCCTGATTTTCACGCTGGTCGTCGCTCTTGTCGTGATCGAATCGGCCCTTACGTTTTTCCAAACGTATTGGGCGAATTGGGTCGCCCAGTCCGTCACGCTCGACCTCCGAAGCCGCCTTTTCGCCCACGTATTGGACTTCCGTCTCACCTATTTCGACAAGACACCGGTGGGCCAACTCGTCACCCGGCATATCTCGGACATCGACGGCATTTCCAATGTCTTTTCCAATGGCCTGCTCAACGCGGTGGGGGATATCCTGCGCCTGTTTGTAGTGATCATCGCCATGTTTGTCGTGGATTGGCAACTCGCTGTGGTTGTTCTGTTGCCCATCCCCGTCCTGCTGTGGGCTACGCGTATATTCCAA
This sequence comes from Flavobacteriales bacterium, assembly GCA_029242765.1. GTDB lineage: Bacteria > Bacteroidota > Bacteroidia > Flavobacteriales_D > Sanyastnellaceae > UBA8752. Next base: position 7,687 of record JAQWTJ010000074.1, read on the forward strand.
CAATCGATCAAGCATTCCTTCATCGCTGTGCGCAACGAGGTTTCCAAGATTAACACCTTTGTTCAGGAGCATGTCACGGGCATGTCAATCGTCCAGGCCTTCGCTCGGGAGGATGCTGAGGCGGCCAAATTCGATGTGCACAACGCGGCTCACCGCCGCGCGAACATTCGCAGCGTAATGGCCTTCTCGCTCTTCTTTCCCGTCGTTGAAATGCTGTCCGCCACGAGCGTCGCTTTGCTCCTGTGGTTGGGCATTGGCGGCGTTGCTGCAGGCAGCATGACCCTGGGCATCATCCTGCAATTCGTCCTCTACGTCTTTATGCTATACAGGCCAATTCGCCAGCTCGCAGACCGCTTCAACGTCTTGCAAATGGGCATCGTCAACGCGAACCGCGTCTTTGACCTGCTCGACCGCGCCGAACCCCTAGCTGGCACTCCTGCTCCCACGGAAGCTCCAGACAACCAGCCTGAGATTTCATTCCAGGGCCACGTCATTTTTGAGGACGTATGGTTCGCTTACACGGACGAGCAATGGGTTCTCAAGGGCGTGAGCTTTGAGGTCAAACCTGGAGAAAAGGTCGCCTTCGTTGGTGCTACTGGGGCAGGCAAGTCAAGCATCGTCTCTTTGATGAGTCGCTTCTACGCCCATCAAAAGGGCCGTATCACAATCGACGGCCATGATATTTCCAAAATCCCACTCCCAACGCTTCGGCGCGGGGTGTGCGTGGTCCCCCAAGATGTGTACTTGTTCAGCGGTTCGCTACGGGACAATATTTCACTTTTCGATAACGATTTGTCTTTGGATCGAATCCAGCAAGCCGCTGGAGCGGTGGGGGCTGATGTCTTCATTTCCAGGATGCCCGGTGGCTACTCTTACGATGTCCGCGAGCGCGGGCTCATGCTTTCTACAGGCCAACGCCAGCTCATCGCCTTTGTCAGGGCCTATGTGCGCAACCCGCAGATTCTCATCCTTGACGAGGCCACTTCTTCGATTGACGCGGAGAGTGAGGCATTGATTCAACGGGCCACCCAGAAGCTCACCCAGGGCCGTACAAGCGTCGTAGTGGCCCACCGACTCTCCACAGTTCAAGACGCCGACCAAATTCTCGTGCTCGACGCAGGTCGCGTGGTTGAACGCGGCCCCCATGCCGCCCTTCTAGCTGCGCGAGGCCCATACTTTGAGCTCTTCCAACTGCAGCTAAAGTCCCCGCCAACCTCGCCCTGAGCACTCAGCCCAGATCTCGGTGTAATGCATCTGGCAGCCTACTGCTGATCAAAGTCAATGACGACCTTGTCGCTGCCCTCAGGATGGCTTTGGCATGCGAGCACGTAGCCTTTTTGCACCTCCCCATCCTCCAAGGCGTAGTTCACGTCCATTTTCACGGCGCCCTCTGTGATCAGAGCGCGACATGAGCAGCAGACCCCGCCGCAACAAGAGTAGGGCAGGTCAAGTCCGGCGTCGAGTCCGGCGTCGAGAATCGATTTGTTGCCGGGGACGTCAATGGCGTGTGTGCTGCCGTCGATCACTACCCAAACCTTGGAATCGCTAGCGCTGCCATCGGAAGTTGTCTGGGCAGCTTTCTCTGAAGTTTCAGCCTTGTCGGTGGGTGCAGTGAACAGTTCAAAGTGCACGCGATCTGAGGCCAATCCGGCCCGTTCCATTGAGGCTTTCACGGCGTGAATCATCGGCTCGGGGCCGCAGGCGAACACCTCGTCGATATCGCTGGCCTCGAGCAGTTGTGAAATTACCGCATCGCATTTTTTCTCGTCCATGCGGCCGCCGTACAGTGGTGTGTCAACCGGCTCTTGCGTGAAGAAATGGAACACGCGAAGGCGTTCCAAAAAGCGGTCCTTCAAATCGGCGAGCTCTTCTTTAAAAATCACATTTTGCTGATCCTTGTTCGTGTACATCAACGTGAAACGGCTCTGCGGTTCCCGCGCCATAACCGTCTTGATATGCGACAGCAATGGGGTGATGCCTGAGCCGGCTGCAAAAGCGACGTAATGCTTGGCGTTGCTGGAGTCGAGTTCTGTGAAGAATTGCCCTTGAGGCGCCATGCATTCCAGTTTCATTCCCGCCTTAAGCGAGTTGTTCGCCCAAGTCGAAAAGCGGCCCTTTGGCACCTCTTTGATTGCAACCCGCAGCTCGGCATCGTCCACTCCCGAACAAATCGAGTAGCAACGGCGCAGCTTTTCACCGTTGATTTCATGCTCGAACGTCAGGTATTGGCCTTGAGTAAAAGCGAAGTCATCCTGCAGATCAGTAGGAATTTCTAGGGCAACTGAAACGCAAGACGGCGTCTCTCGGTGGACCTCAAGGACTGTCAAGGAGTGAAATGTCGTGGCCATGGATGTGGAATTGACTTAAAAATCGACTGCGAAATTACACAAGGTTGAGCGAGGTTCTGTGCATCGTGGAAAGCTCACTTACTTTTGTGCCATGAACAGCACGCTCTTTGACGCCTACGTGGCGGACGAAAAGAAGATTGAGCCGAAGGACTGGATGCCGGATGCGTACCGCAAAACACTGGTTCGGCAGATCAGTCAGCATGCGCATTCTGAGGTTGTGGGCATGCTGCCCGAGGCCAATTGGATTTCGCGAGCGCCCAGCCTCAAGCGCAAAGCGATCTTGATGGCCAAGGTTCAAGACGAGGCCGGACATGGTTTGTATCTGTATTCTGCGGCAGAAACTCTGGGGGTAGAGCGCGACGATTTGTATTTAGACCTGCTTGAAGGCAAGGCCAAATACAGCAGCATTTTCAACTACCCAACCCAGAATTGGGCTGACATCGGCGCAATCGGTTGGCTGGTTGATGGAGCGGCCATCATGAACCAAGTTCCGCTGTGCAAATGTTCATACGGCCCTTACGCCCGCGCTATGGTTCGCGTGTGCAAGGAGGAGAGTTTCCATCAAAGGCAAGGGTTTCAGATTATGTTGGTCATGACGGAAGGTTCAGCAGAGCAGAAGGCCATGGCGCAAGATGCGATGAACCGTTGGTGGTGGCCTGCGCTCATGATGTTCGGGCCGCCCGATGGCGACAGCCCCAACAGCGCCCAATCCATGAAATGGAACATCAAGCGGTTTTCAAACGACGAGCTGCGGCAGAAGTTCGTCGACATGACGGTGCCTCAAGCTGAGTTGATCGGATTGACCGTTCCTGACGCCGACCTCAAGTGGAATGAGCAAACGGGGCACTACGACTTCGGCGAGATTGATTGGTCTGAATTCAAACGCGTAATCAAGGGCGGCGGCCCGTGCAATGTTGAGCGACTTGCGGCTTGTAACAAAGCTTGGAACGACGGGGCTTGGGTTCGCCAGGCCGCCACCGCATACGCTGAGAAGAAATCTTCAAACGCAACACGATGAGCAGCGAAACGAAAAAGAAATGGCCCCTGTGGGAGGTCTTCATCCGAAGCCGCCAAGGCCTGTCGCACAAGCACGCTGGCAGCCTCCACGCCGCCGACGCTGAGATGGCTCTGGAAAACGCTCGGGACGTGTACACGCGTAGAAATGAAGGAGAGAGCCTCTGGGTTGTGGAAGCGGTGCACATAGTGGCATCCTCCCCGGGCGATAAGTCGACCTATTTCGATCCGGCAAACGACAAGGTGTACCGTCACCCCACGTTTTACAAGTTGCCCGACGAAGTCAAGCATATGTGATCATGTCGAAAGATCAATTCGAATACGTTTTGCGCGCCGGCGACGATGCACTGATTCTCGGCCAACAGCTGGGCCTGCTTACTGGGCACGGCCCTGTGATCGAGGAGGATATCGCATTGACGAACATCGGGCTTGACCAAATTGGACAGGCCCGCGCCTGGCTTTCACTCGCCGGCCGCCTTGAACATGCCGCGAGCAGTGAACTCACATTGCGAGACGAGGACGCTCTGACCTTCTTGCGCGACGCCCCAGAGTTCTGCAACTGCCTATTGGTCGAGCGGCCCAACGGCGATTTCGGCGACACGATTGCCCGCCAATTCCTCTACGACAATTACGCTGTGCTCTGGCTCGAAGCCATGACCGCCTCGAGCAACGACGAAATGGCCGGCATAGCCGCCAAGTCTGTTAAGGAGGCGCGCTATCATTTGCAGCACTCCTCGCGTTGGGTTCTGCGCCTTGGCGACGGAACAACTGAGAGCCACAGCCGCATGCAGGCCAGCCTTGGTCGTATGTGGCCCTACGTCAATGAGTTGTTCGACGTCGATGAACTGACGACGCGCGCCGCCTCCGAAGGTTGGGGGGTCGACCCGAGCAAGCTTCGCAGCGCCTGGGATGCAGGCGTCAACGCCGTCCTTGCTGAAGCCACCCTCAGCCGGCCCGACGACGACTTCTCGATGCGCGGCGGCCGCACAGGCTCACACACCGAGGCGTTTGGCTTCATGCTAGCGGAGATGCAATTCCTTCAACGGGCCTATCCCGATTGCAACTGGTGATGGGCGCTGGCGCTGAGGACACGGCGGCTCTGGAAGCCCAGCTTTTCGCTTATCTAGAGAACATCCCCGACCCCGAGATTCCTGTTCTCAACATCGTGGAAATGGGCATTGTGCGCGGCGTTGTCGTTTCGCCCCAATCCGTATTGGTGACCATCACGCCCACCTATATGGGGTGCCCGGCCATGGACTTCATCGCCGAAGATGTTGTGCGCGTGGTGAGTGGGGCTCCTGATTTTAATGGCCGCACCGTCGAGGTTAAGCTCGTCTACAGCCCCGCCTGGACCACGGACTGGTTGAGCCAAGATGCTCGGAATCGCTTAGAAGAGTATGGCATTTCACCCCCCGACCGTTCAGTCCGGGGCCCCAAGCGCTGCCCCCATTGCCATGCCCCAGACACGAAGCTGGTCAGTGAATTCGGGTCCACAGCCTGCAAAGCCCACTACCGCTGCTTGTCCTGTGACGAGCCTTTCGAGCACTTCAAGTGCCTTTGATGGCCCCTTGGTGAAGATTGGCAGAAGTACGGCGGTGGAAGGCCGTGTTGATTCAGGCGCGCTCGCTGAGCTCAATCCAGCGGAGAGTCTTCTTGTCAATTTTATCGACGACTTTTCCCAAGACCACGCTGATGCGAAGCACTTCGTCGTGCTCGGCAGACTTTTCGGCCAATTCAGCTTCCAGATTTGATCGCTCCTGCTCGAGCTTCTCGATGTTCTCCTCGAGGTGGTCGTACTCGTATTGTTCTTTGAAGCTCAGCCGGTTGCTGTAGTCACCCTTGGGGGGAGCAGTTGGGCCTGTGTTGGGCCTAGTGGTTGCGGCGGATCGATCGGCTTGTTTTTTGTCGGCGCTTGTTTGTCGCTCTGCTGCATCTGTGGCCGTGCGGTATTGGGTGTAATTGCCGGGAAAGTCACGCATGCCCCCGCCTTCTTCCAGCACCCACACGTGCTCGACCATCTTGTCCATGAAGTAGCGGTCGTGGCTCACCACCACAAGGCAGCCCGGGAACTCTAAGAGAAACTCCTCCAAGATGCCGAGCGCAAACACGTCCAAATCATTGGTCGGCTCGTCGAGGACGAGGAAATTAGGATTGGCCATCAAAACGCGCAGCATTTGGAGGCGCTTTCGCTCACCACCGCTCAGTTTTCGGATGAACTGATGGTGCATCGAGCGTGGGAAGAGGAAGCGCTCAAGGAGCTGGGCGGCTGAAAGCTTTTTCCCCTTTTTCAGCGGCATGTATTCGGCAATTTCATGGACCGCTTCGATGACCTTCATTTCGGGGTCGAAGGCGGTCGGTTACTGTGTGAAATGTCCGAATCGTACGGTTTCACCAATGACAACTTTGCCCGCATCGGGCTCCAAGTTCCCCGTCATCATGCCGAGCAAGGTGCTCTTACCGAGCCGTTTGGGCCGACCAGTCCCACGCGGTCATTGCGCTTCATGTGCTGCGTCCATTGGTTCATGAGTGTTCGATCGCCGAAACCTTTGGACACCTTGTGGAATTCCACGATTTTCCCTCCAAGTCTATGGGGGTCAAGGCCCAGGATTAGTTCATCGTCTTCGAGTCGCACGCTGGCCCGCTTCTTTAAATCATCGAAAGCGTCTAGACGGGACTTGGATTTTCCTGTCCGCGCTTGGGGGGTGGCTCGGACCCATTCCAATTCCCGGCGCATCATACTTCGAGCTCGGCTCCGTTGCGCGTGCTCATTGGCATTTCTCTCCGCCTTTTTCTCCAAGAAATACGACCAATTCCCTTTGTATCGATGCAATTCGCCGCTTTCTAGTTCTAGAATTTCATCGCAGACGATCTCCAAGAAAAAACGATCGTGGGTGATCATCAACAAGGTGGTTTTTGAAGCGGAAAGGTGCTGCTCGAGCCACTCAATCATGCCCAGATCCAGGTGGTTGGTCGGTTCGTCGAGAAGGAGTAGGTCCGCCTCTTGAATCAGCACCTTGGCCAGTGCAACTCGCCGTCTTTCACCGCCGCTCATATCGCCCACCACCCGCTGGGTGTCGTGCAAATTCAGCTTGCCTAAGATTTCTTTGGCCTGTGCTTCATACGACCAAGCGTCGGCCATATCCATAGCGTCCGAAGCTTGCTGCAAGGCGACGGGGTCCTCATTCTCAATGGCCACCTCGTAGCGGCGAATTGCCCGCATGGCGTCGTTGTCCGCGATGAATAGATTGTCTATTATGCTGCGTTCTATATCGAGCCCGTGGTCCTGATCGAGATGCGCCACACGCAACTGGCCCTCAAAAGTTACGCGCCCACTGTCGGGCGACTCTTGGCCCATGAGGATTTTCATCAAGGTGCTCTTTCCGGTGCCATTTTTGGCCACCAGCGCACATTTTTGTCCTCGTGAAAGCCCGAATTGCAGGCCCTCAAAAATGGTGCGTTCCCCGAAACTCTTGGTCAGACCCTCGACGGAGAGAACGTTGTCAGATGCCATGGTGCAAAGGTGCGCCAAAGCTTCACTAAAGTCGCGAAAAATCCTCGATTTTGCTATCTTGACGCCATGCTGAATTGGGAAGTTATTTCATGGTCTGAACTTTCTCGCGACGACCTGTATGCCATACTCGCTTTGCGAGCTGAAGTTTTCGTGGTTGAGCAGGATTGCCCCTACCAAGATGTCGACGGCAAGGATGTGTGCT
>JAQWTJ010000091.1 GCA_029242765.1 Flavobacteriales bacterium
GGTTATTGGCACCAATGCAAAGCCGCGATCATGCCAAGTTCGCAGTGTTTCTAGCACGGTGGGTAAGATTTTGAATTCGCTCAAAGACTTGGTGTAATCACCCGGATCGTGGTTGATAACGCCATCGCGGTCTAGGAAAATGGCAGGCTGCAGGGGCTTGTCGGTCATGTTGTGCGGGTTCAGGCAATTGGGGTTCCGTTGGCCACGGTGCGATCGGGCTGGAGTAGAACGACTTCAGCGCGATCCGGGTCAGCACCCGTTGCGGGCACTGCCCCAAGAACCAGGCAGCGGCTCATATGCGGCCCCACCTGCCGCGGAGGCAATCCCAAATGCGCTACAACTTGCCGGCCCAGCAATTCGTCAGCTTTATACAACCCAGTCAATTGAGCTGTGGACTTGAGCACGCCTCTGGGTCCGAAGTCGATTTGAAGCACGTAAGCCGCGGATCGCGCACCCTCAAACGGTTCCGATTTGATAATTGTGCCAACGCATAGATCCGGCAATTCCATAGCAGCCAAGGTAGCCTCTTGCAGCGGATGTGTGCTCGATCGACGGTCGTACTTTTGTGGCATGAGTGAACGCGTCTCAGCTGCCAAGTCCATCCTCAAGCATTTCCCCATTGAACCCTCACCGGCTTCACCGACGGACGTGTCGGTTGGTGGTGGGTTGGTGTTGCTTGAAGGAGAGGTTGAGGTGCCGGCCACAGTGACCGGTTCGGTCATTTCGGAAGCCTTTGAAAGAGGTGGAGATGAAAATGGAGCGGCTTGGGAGGTGGGCCAATGTTTAGGTGCGCCAGAGGAGGTGATGGGAGCCCTTGAGGGCGGTGTTGAGGCGATTCGTGTAAATATCAAGAGCGTCGGTGGCGGGGAGGGCTGGCTTCAAGGGGTGGCTTTGGAGATGTTGGACTGGGAAGTTTGCTTGGAAGGTGAGGGAGCGCTTGAGGCGGCAGAGGCTTTTCCACTGGACGCATGGCGCGAAAAAGGATGGAGCCGTGGGGGACTGCTGGTCGATGCGTTCAGTATAGGGACTGGGGTAGGGGTTTGGGCGAGTTTGGGCGAGCACATGGCTAGGGTGGCCCTCGATGGGCAGCAGCTCAGGTCCGTTCGGGTCGATGGTTGGGCGCTGCACAATGCAGGTTGCCGGACCACGAGTGAGTTGACTGGGGCCGTTCTGGGCTGCAGAGCTGTGGTTGCTTCAGCTCCTGCTGGCTGGAGCGTACAGCGTGCGATCGCTGCTGTAGTTGTGGACGTAGCGCTTGATACGGATGCCACGGTGACATGGGGCAAGGTGGCGGCACTCAAGGAGCTGATAGCCGATGAGTTTGGCGGCGCCCAGCCCCGGTGGGTGGGTGTGGTTTCCAAGCGGCACCACTTTGAAAGTGCGGAGCAGGACAATTTGATTCGCGTGACTCACGCGGCAACAGCCGGGGCCATTTCGGGCCTGGATGCTCTGTTTACAGGCGCCGGCTCTGCCGGGCGCAACGCCTTGCACATTTTGCATCAAGAGGCGGGTCTGGGCGGAAAAAGTGCCGTGTCCAGTCCGACGATCCAAGCGATAGCAAAAGGGTGGGTGCAAGCAGTGAATAACAGGCTTCAAGCCTACCCGCGGACGGTCAGTGCACAGGAAAATTTCAGTGCGTTCTTGTCGACATTGCCCACTTTGCTGAAGCAAGACCGCGCTCAGTTGGTGGCTCACCGCGATCGCTTTGTTCCGGTGGACATGCAGTGCGAGCCGACTGTGGTGGACGGTTTGTTTCGCATGAATGCTCCGGCAGGCAAAGGCCCGAGTCTTGATGTTAGTTCAGCTGAAGACACGAATAGAATGGAGGGGAAACCGCTCGATGGCAGTGAAATTAAAACCCTTAAGAGCACGTCACGCTACCCGCTGGAAGGGTATGGGGCTGGTCAGGCGCCTTATTTGCGCGGGCCGTATGCTTCGATGTACACGGGACGATCTTGGACGATTCGGCAGTATGCTGGTTTTTCTTCAGCGAAGGATAGCAATGCCTTCTACTTGAGAAATTTGGCGGCTGGGCAAAAGGGCTTGAGTGTGGCCTTTGATTTGGCAACCCACCGCGGTTATGATAGTGATCACCCGCGGGTGACTGGCGATGTGGGCAAGGCGGGGGTGGCCATCGATTCGGTGGAGGACATGAAAATCCTGTTCGATCAAATCCCCCTTCAAACCATGTCAGTGAGCATGACGATGAACGGAGCGGTGCTGCCCATGTTAGCCTTTTACATCGTTGCTGCCGAGGAGGCCGGAGTGAAACAGGATCAGTTGATTGGCACCATTCAAAATGACATTCTCAAGGAGTTCATGGTGCGCAACACCTACATCTATCCGCCGCGCCCAAGCATGCGTATTGTGTCGGATATTTTTGCTTACACGGCGGAGCACATGCCCAAGTTCAACTCGATTTCTATCTCAGGCTACCATATGCAGGAGGCCGGGGCAACGCCTGAAATTGAGTTGGCCTACACTTTGGCCGACGGTGTGGCGTATGTGCGTGCTGGCATCGAGGCCGGTTTGGACGTTGATGACTTTGCGCCTCGCTTGAGCTTCTTTTGGGGCATCGGCATGAATTTCCTGGAGGAAATTGCCAAGTTGCGTGCCGGTCGGGTGTTGTGGGCCTGGCTGATGGCGGAATTTAAGCCGAAGAACCCGCGCTCGAGCATGCTGCGAACGCATTGCCAGACCAGCGGCTGGACGCTCACTGAGCTCGACCCCATCAATAACATTGCACGTACGGAAATCGAAGCGTTTGCTGCGGTGCTTGGTGGCACGCAGAGTCTGCACACCAATTCTCTGGATGAGGCCATCGCTCTTCCCACAGACTCCACAGCCCGCGTTGCGCGCAACACGCAGCTCTTCTTGCAAAAAGAGGGTGGCGCTCGGCACTTTGTTGACCCCTTGGGCGGATCGGAGGCCATTGCCATGCGCACCGCAGCCTTGGTCGAGTCAGCTTGGGCTATGATCCAAGAGGTGGAGGCCCACGGCGGCATGACCCCGGCGATTGAGCTGGGTTTGCCGCAGCGGAACATCGATACGGCCGCCGCTGAGAAGCAAGCTCGCATTGACAGCGGCATCGATCGCATCGTGGGTGTGAATTTGTACAGGGGCAAGAGCCCTGACGACTTGGCCACCTTGAAAGTCGACCACAAGCAAGTGCTCGAAGGCCAAATCGCCGGGCTTACTCGTTTGAAGCTCGAGCGGGACTCGAAGGCGGCGCAGCGAGCCTTGGAAGCACTCGAGGCAGGTGCTCGTTCTGGCGAAAATTTACTAGCGCTCGCCGTGTTGGCTGCCCGTGTGCGCTGCACCACAGGGGAGATTTCAGACGCATTGGAGCGAGCCTTCGGGCGACACGTGCCCGTTTCGGAACCGGTGCGAGGCGTTTTTGCTCGCAACTTGGCCCTCGACAAGAACTTTAAGATGACCATCAACAAAGCTGCGAAATTCGCCAACCTAGCCGGTCGCCAGCCGCGCATTCTCGTTGCGAAAATGGGCCAAGACGGCCACGATCGGGGAGCAAAAGTTGTGGCCAGCGCCTTCGCTGATCTCGGCTTTGACGTGGACCTTGGTTCTCTGTTTCAAACACCTGAAGAAGTGGCTCGTCAAGCGGTTGAGAACGATGTGCACGTGGTGGGGGTGTCCACTTTGGCAGCGGGTCATTTGGTGCTGGTGCCCGATTTGATTGCGGCCTTGAAAGCTGCCGGTCGCCCCGACATCATGGTGGTTGTGGGCGGCGTCATTCCACGAGGCGACTATGATATTTTATTCGGCCACGGGGTCGTGGAAATTTTCGGACCGGGCACGCCAGTTGCCCATTCCGCGGGCAAGATTCTCGACCTTCTGATCAGGGCTTTTGAACCGGATGCTGGACTCAGTCCAAGCGATTGATTGCTCCGCGGTATCCATTGAGAAAGTCGCGCATTGCCGTTCGGGGCTTGCCCGAAGCTTGAATGGTGATCAGTTCAATTTCACCATCTGCAGCCTGAACCCACATCCTTCCTTTGTCCAAGCGGCATGTGCCAGGACTTGACAGCGTATTGTTCGATGGCCGAGGCGGATCGGCTGCGTGGATTTTCAAGGGTTCCCCATTGAGCATGGTCCACACACCAGGGGACGGCGTCATTCCGCGGATGAAGTCGTGCACATCAGTCGCTGACTTGCTCCAATCGATCCGGCCGTCGGCGCGGTCGAGTTTTGGCGCGTCGTAAAGGTGAACCCCCTCGCTTTCAAGGATGCCAATCAATGTGCTTTGGGGTGTGCCTTCGAGCGGATGCGCTTCCAGGGCGTCGAGCGTGTCAACCAACAACCCTGCACCGGCGGCCATCAGGCGAGCGTACACTGAGCCTGCGGTGTCGGACTTTGAGATGGGCGTTCCACGCTGCAGTAAAATGGCTCCCGTATCGATTTCAGCACGGATAAAGAACGAGGTCACGCCTGTCATCCTTTCGCCCCGTACAACGGCTTGTTGAATCGGCGCAGCTCCTCGATACTGGGGAAGGAGTGAGCCGTGAACATTGATTGTGCCTCGCTTGGGGAGTTGCCAAATCACCTGGGGCAGCATGCGGAAGGCCACCACACAAAACACATCAGCTTGCCTGTCCCGCAGCCATTCTAAAAAGCTAGGGTCACGTAGTTTTTCTGGCTGAGCCAGTGGGAGGTTCATCTCTACAGCCGCCGTCGCAACAGCAGGCCTGCGCAGTTTATGCCCCCGGTCAGCGGGCTTGTCGGGCGCTGACACAACGCCCACTACCTCATGCGCTGAGGCATGAAGCGAGCGAAATGCCGCTTCAGCAAAATCAGGTGTGCCTAAGAATACGACCTTCATTGGGGCGCAAATTTACAC
>JAQWTJ010000094.1 GCA_029242765.1 Flavobacteriales bacterium
GATGGCCGTAGCGTTGGCACCTTCTGCAAGTGCAGCACGTGACGTCTCATCAGAGATGGCCGTAGCGTTGGCACCTTCTGCAAGTCCAGCACGTGACGTCTCATCAGAGATGGCCGTAGCGTTGGCACCTTCTGCAAGTCCAGCACGCGACGTCTCATCAGAGATGGCCGTAGCGTTGGCACCTTCTGCAGCTGTAGCACGTGACGTCTCATCAGAGATGGCCGTAGCGTTGGCACCTTCTGCAAGCCCAGCACGTGACGTCTCATCAGAAATAGCATCGGCATTGGCACCTTCTGCAGCTGTAGCACGTAACGTCTCAGCAGCAATAGCAGAGGCGTTGGCACCTTCTGCAGCTGTAGCACGAGTCGTCTCATCACTGAGATCACCCTCCACATCGTCAATGCGTGTATTGACTTCATTGAACTGACCAGGAACGGCAGCTGAAGCGATAGCAAGCGTAGCGATGTCCGAAGTCATAAAGCTTTCCGCAGTTTCTGCGCGGAGCTGTTCAGCGTCAACCTTGCCGTCGACGTATGACTTATTTGTCATGTGATCGCCGGACACTGGGGCTAGAGTCGACAAGACGTAACCGGTGAAGGTTCCGTTGCTTGCGATCACATTCGTGGCGTTGAGCGTACCGCCCACCGTCAGCGAGGTGATGCCGTCCTCCGTTGAGAGGTTGCCACCGTCCAGGTCGAAGTGGTCGTTGTCATCCACTAAAGCTGAAAGGTCAGCAAGCGACGAAGTCAAGCTGAGCAGCTCACCGTCGTTTGACTGGACCATACCCAGCACACTGGCGATCTCGCCAGCATTTGTGGAAGCCGAAGCTGCATTGGCAGAAGCCGATGACGCATTCGTGGCAATGTCACCCGTTGCAACGTCCAATTGGCCCTGCAAACCTGAATCACCCGAAGCACGATCCGAAACTTCTTGGGCCAAATCCGAAGCCAACGCGTCGATGGCATCCTCGTTCCCGTTCAGGGCGAAGAGCGCCACCGGGACCGCCGTGACTTGAATATTGCCGAAGGACTCGTAGCCGCTTCCGCTGTTCACCTCGACGTCGAAAGCGTATCCGCCCGCAGCCCAATCAACAGCCAAAAGGCCACTGGACCCGGCAGCACCGCCGATCTCAAGGTTCATTAGACCGAAGTCATCGGTCACCACTGTAGAGTGGGTTTCTGTCCATACAGACTGATCGCTTGCATCGGTCAACGTGAATCGCACGTCAAGCGTGGCGTTTTCCAGTGCATTTCCTGCCCCGTCGCGGACCACTGCCTGATAGGCAATGCCGTAGCTTTGTTGGGCTTGAGTAATTTCGCTCAGGGCCAGAACAAAGAGGGCCATAAGAAGAGTACGCATCAATTTCATCTCGGTTAAGATTTCTCAATGTTGAAGATACAACAGATATTTCGATAAACAAGCATTTTTCTTCGACGAATTACAAATATTTTGGTTTCAGCCTATTTATTGCCCGTATAATCCATGCTTATATATAATGTAACAGTTTGCGTAGATCGCGCAGTTGAGTTCGAGTGGAACCGCTGGATGCTGGACGAACATGTGCGCGAAGTGCTCGCCACAGGTTGCTTCAAGAGTTTCTCTTTGCTGCGCGTTGAGGCGGACGGGGTTGAGGACCCGACGTATTCAGTTCAATTTCGATGCGCATCCAAATCCGATCTCGACCGCTACGAATCGGACCACGCGCCCGCACTGCGCGCCAAGTCGTTGGAACGCTTCGGTGAAAAGACCCTCGCCTTCCGATCCTTGCTATACACCGTTGCCGAAGGGCACCTAAAGAATCCGGACCAATGAGCCGCAACAAATCAGGCAACCGCGGACCGGTGCGCGCAAAGAAGCACCTCGGCCAACACTTCTTGCGCTCGCCCATCGTATCCGAACGCATGGCCGACGCCCTGAGCTGTTCAGATCAATGGGCTCATATCCTGGAAGTCGGCCCGGGCACCGGCGCGCTCACCCAGCCCCTGCTGCAGCGCCACGGAAAAAAGGTGCGTGCAGTGGAGGTCGACTTAGAGTCCGTGGCCTACCTCTACAATGCACCATGGATCGATCGCGAGCAGGTGGTGGCTGGCGACTTGCTGCACATGACCCCCGAGCAGCTGGGCTTGGGCTCGTCGCCCTTCGCTATCGCCGGGAACTTCCCTTACAACATCTCCAGCCAAATTCTATTCAAAGCGTTGGACTGGCGCGACCGTGTGCCCGAACTGGTGGGCATGTTTCAAAGGGAAGTCGCCGAGCGGGTTTGCGCCGCACACGGGTCGCGTGTCTACGGCATCCTCTCGGTGCTCGTGCAGACCTATTATACGTGTGAGTACTTGTTTACGGTACCTCCCGAAGCCTTCGAGCCCCCACCTAAAGTTCACAGCGGCGTGATGCGCATGGTGCGCACCCCTGAACGCGACCCTGACGTCTCACACGAAGCGCTGGTGCGCGTAGTCAAAGCAGGTTTCGGACAACGGCGCAAGACCTTGCGAAACGCCTTGCGCAACGGCGGCTACTCGCTCGAGGGCCTCTCCGAAGAGCTTTTGAATCGCCGAGCAGAACAGCTTGCCGTTGAGGAATTTGCAGCGTTGGCACAAATCGCCAAGCTCGCGCATTGACGGGCACGCATTGCAGACTACCTTCGCGGCAATGCTCTCTGCAATGATCGGAGCCCAGACTTTACAGGAATTTATCGTGGCGCGCGAGTCAGAATTTGCGTACGCCACCGGCGATTTGTCGCGCTTGCTAACCGACTTATCCACCGCGGCCAAAATGGTCAACCGCCACGTGAACCGTGCCGGTCTATCGGGCATTATCGGCCAGCATGACGGAGGCAACTCGACCAACGTCCAAGGCGAAACCCAACAAAAACTCGATGTCTACGCCGACAACACTTTTGTCCGCGTTTTGAAATCTTGTCTCAAGGTGGGCGGCGTGGTGTCTGAAGAACAACCCGACGTAATCCACGTCGACCACTCCAAGCGCGCCGGCGGAAGTGGATATGGGCGTTACGTGGTGTGCATCGATCCGCTTGACGGCTCCTCGAACATCGACGTGAACATCTCCGTCGGTACGATATTCAGCATCCTGCGGCGCAAGTCCGATATGGGCTCTGTGCCCCAAATCGACGACTTCCTCCAGCCCGCCTCCGATTGCGTCGCTGCGGGCTACATCCTCTACGGCTCATCCACTATGCTCGTTTACTCTACGGGGTGTGGTGTGAACGGATTCACTTACGATCCGAGCATCGGTGAGTTTTTCCTCTCCCATCCGGATTTGAAGTTCCCAGCTGAATCAACGATTTACAGCGTCAATGATGCCCGGCTCGCCGACGGGCCTTCCGTCGTGCAGGACTACGTCAACACGGTTCGCGCCGAGGGCATGAACGCCCGCTATGTGGGTGCACTTGTGGCGGACTTCCACCGCAACCTACTCAAAGGCGGCATCTTCCTTTACCCCGGCACAACATCCAGGCCAGAGGGCAAGCTCCGCATGCTCTACGAGGCTCAACCTCTCGCCTTTCTTGCAGCACAAGCCGGCGGTTCGGCCACCGATGGCCACATCGACTTACTCAAGCGCACACCGTTGTCACTCCACGAGCGTACGCCCCTGTATATCGGCGAAAAAGCAGCTGTCGCCCGACTCCAGGCCGCCTTCGACGGCGTCCGGGTCAAGGCGGACAGTTGAACTGAATTGGACGTACGACACCCTGACTAAGGCGGGTTTATCTTCGCCGGCAATATGCAGCTGAAGGACCTTCGGGAATTGTTTGAACGCGACGGGCGCGTAGCACAGATATGCGTATCAGCAGGGGCCACAGAAGTGCAGGGTTTGGTCGGCTCAGCGGCGGCCATTGTGGCGGCCGCAGTGACCGCCAAAAGCGAGGGAGATTTCCTATTCGTACTGGAAGACAAAGAGCGCGCCGCCTATTTTTTGAATGACCTAGAGACTGCACTGGAGGGGTGCAATCGCCAGGTATTATTCTTCCCGCGAAGCGCACGCGTCCCATACCAAAGCGAGAAGACCGAAAATGCGAACGTGGCCATGCGGGCCGAAGCCCTGAGTAAATTGATGGCCCATCGAGGGAAGGTGTGCATCGTTAGTTTTCCCGAGGCCCTTGCCGAGCAAGTGGTCACCCGACAGAAGCTCAAAAAGCATACCTACACCGTCAACCGTGGCGATGTATTAGAGCAGGATTTCCTCGACGAGATTCTCATCGATTACGGCTTTGAAAAAGTAGATTACGTATACACGCCTGGCCAATACAGCATCCGGGGTGGAATTGTCGACATTTTCTCCTACGCCTTCGACCACCCGTACCGCATCGAAATGTTTGGGGATCAAGTCGAGGAGATTCGGAAATTTGACCCTTCAGACCAATTGAGCACCGGCGTCATGGCGCGGGCCGTTATTATTCCCGACGTGGGCGACACCATGGTCGTCGAAGGGCATCAGCCCCTGCTGGAGTTTCTTGGACCCGACGCCAAGGTGTGGGTTGAGGATGCCGAAGATGTGGCCGCTAAGCTCGACGCTGAAGTGGATAAAGCGCGGCTCTTTTACGAACGGCTTGATCAGGGCACAAATCGCATGCCCCCAGAGGAACTATACACCACAGCCGAGCGGTATTGGGCTCAACTGCAAAAACAGCGTGTCGTCGAGTTCGGTGGGGGGCGTGGGCTTGTGGAGAATGAAGCCTATGCGGAGGTCTGTACGGTCAAGTTTCATATGACCCCCCAGCCGGTCTTCAATAAGAACTTTGATCTGCTCGCCGAGCAAATGAAACTCAACGCTCAAGACGGCGTGACCACCTATGTTTTATCGGGCCAGGGCACCCAACTCGAGCGGCTTCACGACATTTTTGAGGACCGCGGCGACCAGGTGAAGTACGAAGCCGTCCCAACCGAGATTTCAGAGGGTTTTGTCGACAAGGGACAGAAATTGGCCTGCTACACCGACCACCAAATCTTCGAACGCTACCACCGTTTCCGGCTCAAAGACGGCTTCAAAAAGAACAAGCAGGCCTTAACTATCAAGGAGCTGCTGAGTCTTGAGCCGGGTGATTTTGTCGTGCACATCGACCACGGCATCGGCGAATTCAGCGGGCTGCAGAAGATCGAGCAAGGCGGTGTTCAGCAAGAAGCGATCCGGCTGAAATACAAGGGCGGCGACATTCTTTACGTGAGTGTGCACTCGCTGCATCGCATTTCGAAGTACTCCGGGAAAGAAGGCAAGGCGCCGTCAATCAACAAATTGGGCTCACCTGCTTGGCAAAAAACGAAGAATAAAACGAAGAAGCGGGTCAAGGAAATCGCCTACGACCTGTTGAAATTGTACGCTAAGCGCAGAGCGTCAAAAGGCTTCGCGTTCACCCCCGATACGTACCTGCAGACAGAGCTCGAGGCGAGCTTCATGTACCAGGACACGCCGGATCAATTGGCTTCAACCATCGCGGTGAAAGAGGATATGGAAAAGGAAATGCCAATGGACCGGCTCGTCTGCGGAGATGTGGGCTTTGGCAAGACGGAGATTGCCGTTCGGGCGGCCTTTAAAGCGGCAACCGACGGAAAACAGGTGGCCGTGATGGTGCCCACGACAATCCTGTCCACCCAGCATCTTCGAAGCTTCAGGCGGCGTTTGAAAGAGTTTCCTGTCACCGTGGATTACATCAACCGCAACAAGAAGGGAACGAAATTGACCGAGACCCTGAAACGGCTCGCAACGGGTGAAATTGACATCCTCATCGGCACGCACGCCATCGTAGGGAAGCGCGTGAAATGGAAAGATCTGGGGCTACTAGTCATCGACGAAGAGCAGAAGTTTGGCGTGGGCGTGAAAGACAAGCTCAAGACGCTCCGGGCTTCGATCGACTCGCTGACTTTGACGGCCACACCCATTCCTCGAACGCTTCAATTTTCGTTGATGGGGGCCCGAGATTTGAGCATTATTGCCACGCCGCCGGCCAACCGGCACCCCGTTGAAACCGTCTTGACATCCTTCAATGAAGAAGTGATCCGCGACGCCGTTTCCTATGAAGTGTCGCGCGGCGGACAGGTTTTCTTCGTCCACAACCGCGTGGCCAACATCCGTGAGGTTGCGGGAATGATCAGCCGAGTGGTCCCCGATGTGCGGGTGGCGATTGGTCACGGGCAGATGGACGGGGTGCAGTTGGAGCGGGTGATGAGCGAGTTCATAGACGGCGCCTATGACGTGATGGTGGCTACAACCATCATTGAGAACGGCATCGATATTTCCAATGCGAACACCATCCTAATCAACGAAGCACACCACTTCGGTCTGAGCGATTTGCACCAATTGCGCGGGCGGGTGGGACGTTCGAATAAAAAGGCTTTCTGCTACTTGCTTTCGCCACCGCTTCACGTTCTCCCCACCGAGTCGCGCAAACGGATGCAGGCCATGGAACAGTTCTCAGATTTGGGCAGCGGGATGAACATCGCGATGCGCGATTTAGACATTCGTGGCGCCGGAGACTTGCTGGGCGGCGAGCAAAGCGGGTTCATCTCGGACATCGGATTTGAGATGTACCAGAAGATTTTAGCCGAGGCGGTGCGCGAGTTGAAGGAAACGGAGTTCGCGGATCTCGCCCACGAAGAAGCTGAATTTCGAGAACATTACGTCGAGGAAACTGCGCTGGAAACAGATCTCGCGGTATTGCTCCCCGACCATTACATCAGCGACATTTCTGAGCGGATTGCCCTGTATCGCGAACTCGATGATCTGGCCGATGAAAAGGCATTGCAGGGCTATGAAGCTCGACTAATTGACCGCTTCGGCGCCTTGCCAGTCGAGGCTGAAGACTTGCTGCAGACCATTCGCCTGCGATGGATGGCACAAATCATAGGCTTCTCCAAACTGGTCTTGAAGGGCGGGCGGCTGATCGGTGTCTTTGCCGAAGAGGAGGACAGCGAATATTACAAGGGGGTGCGCTTCAAACGCGTACTCGACTACATGCAGCGCCAGGGGCACGGGGTGCAGATGTACCAAAGAAACGGTTCGTTGCGCTTGCGTGTAGAACCGGTTGATGGATTGGTCGGTGCCATGAAAATTCTGCGCCCCCTATCGGGCACGCAGGAGCCGGCAAGCGCAACCAGCAAAGCATAATTTACTGGCGCTTGATGCTGCAGCCCAGCGCTTTCGTCTGGTCCGGCTTGGCACGTTTGCCCTCAGACATCCGCTCCATAGCGTTGGCAAGCCAGTGCTTTTTCACCGCCTCTGCATCACTGCCATTGTCATCAATGGAGCCGCTATAAACGAGCTTGAGATCTCCATCAAAAAGGAAGATATGAGGGGTCGTACGCGCCGTGAACGCGTCCGCGAGTTTGTGGTCCTCGTCGAGGACATAGGGCATGGTGTATGCCGCATACGCAGCACGCTTTTTCATCTCCGTATAGCTATCATCTCCATCGCGCTTGGCCGTATTTGAATTGACCAGAACCATACCAATGTTTAGTGCTTCAGCCTGTGCATCCAGAGCATTATAGCGCCCTTCCCAACCGTCTGATTTCCCAGGACGGCCCACCACAAATGGGCAGCTGTTGCAAGTGTAAATCACAAGCAATCCGTTTTCAAGCGCCACATCCGTGAGCGTGATGGCCTTGCCGCTGATATCCATCAAAGCCAAGTCGGCGCTAGGCGCCTGGTCTCCGGGCTCGAGACCCTGAGAAAATGTGGAATGGGCCGTGAATGCGAGAAGCGTAAATGTGAGGAGGAGGCGGAATTTCATGCAGCGAATTTAGATATTTGCCGCCAAGTCTTGCGCAATGTCTGATACTGTTCATGCCAATCTTTTCGAATTCGAGTCCGCGGAGGACTTTCTGCAAGGTCGTATTCTTTTGATTGACAAGCCTTTAGAGTGGACTTCATTTGACGTTGTAAACAAGGTGCGTTGGCTCATTCGCCAGAACGGGGGGATTAAAAAAATCAAGGTGGGACACGCCGGAACTCTTGACCCCCTGGCCACAGGGGTGCTGGTGCTTTGCACAGGGCAGTTGACCAAGCAGATCGAGGGTTTCCTAGCGGACGACAAGCACTACGACGGAACCATGCGCTTGGGCGCCGTGACCGTGTCACAGGACCGCGAGCAGCCTGAGCAAGAGGTGCTACCAATGGACAGCCCCGTGATGCAGAGGCTGGAGCACGCAGGGGACGGGTTTTTCGAAGGGCTGCTCGGCGAATTTCGCGGTGCAATCAGCCAAGTTCCGCCCTCGTTTTCGGCCAAAAAAGTGAACGGACGCCGGGCATACAAGTCGGCGCGAAAAGGCGAGCTCATCGCGGTGCCGCCCGCCGAAGTGATGGTGAGCCGGTTCGAAGTAAGCGGGCTGCGGCCGGGGGCGGTTGACGGGGGTGCGCCCGGGATGCTGTTGGACTTCGAGGTGGACTGCTCAAAGGGGACCTACATCCGCGCCTTGGCTCGAGATTTAGGGGCCGCTGCCGGTTGCGGCGCGTACTTGTCCAAGCTGCGCCGCACACGCAGCGGCGATTTTTCGATCAGCCAATGCTGGCAGCTCGACGACTTGGCAGCCCGCATTGAGCGCATCACACCCTTGCCTGAGGGGCACGAGCGCGCTAAAACACAGGC
The DNA here is from genome assembly GCA_029242765.1 of Flavobacteriales bacterium. Lineage (GTDB taxonomy): Bacteria > Bacteroidota > Bacteroidia > Flavobacteriales_D > Sanyastnellaceae > UBA8752. The sequence continues at coordinate 8,597 of JAQWTJ010000094.1, forward strand.
GCGCTAAAAGTGTCAATCGACCGTGATGAGCCTGGGAATTGTAGGGGACATCGGCCGTTGAAATTGGCCCTTGACATCGCGCGCCGGATATAGTACCTTCGCGCGCTCCCTCAACGCGCCCCCACAACCAGCCTTTCTCATGAAGCTCGCCCAATTCAAATTCGAAGTCCCCAAGGAGCTCGTCGCCGACTACCCACTTGACAACCGCGACGAAAGCCGCATGATGGTCATCGACCGCAAGACCGGGACATTTGAGCACAAGACCTTCAAGGATCTCATCGATTATTTTGACGAGGGCGACGTGATGGTCATGAACGACACGAAAGTGTTCCCCGCCAAGATGTATGGCAACAAGGAAAAGACCGGTGCCCAAATCGAGGTGTTCTTACTGCGTGAATTGAACCGCGAATCTTTGCTCTGGGATGTACTCGTGGATCCAGCTCGTAAAATCCGGATCGGCAATAAGCTATACTTCGGAGAGAACGAGGAGCTTGTAGCTGAGGTGATTGACAACACGACAAGCCGCGGTCGCACGTTGCGCTTCTTGTTTGACGGCACCCATGACGAGTTCATGGCCACCGTGCACAAGCTCGGCCTGACCCCCCTTCCTCACTACATCGAACGCGACCCCGAAACGTTGGATGTGGAGCGCTTCCAAACGATATATGCAAAAGAAGTCGGCGCCGTAGCCGTTCCTGCCGCTGGTCTTCATATGAGCCGCGAACTGATGAAACGCTTCGAGATCAAGGGCATCGACACCGCCTACTTGACGCTGCATTTGGGGCTGGGATCATTCCGCGACGTGGAAGTGGAGGATTTGACCAAGCACAAAGTCGACAGCGAGAAGATGCGCATCACCCAGGAATGTGCTGACATTGTCAACAAGAGCATCGCGGGCGGCCACAAAGTGTGCGCCGTTGGAACATCCGTCGTTCGTGCGATGGAAACCACCGAGTCGACCTTCCGCCAGCTCAAGGCCATGGACGGCTGGACCAACCGCTTTTTGTTCCCCCCCCACAAGTTCAAAATTCCGGACGCCTTAATCACAAACTTCCACACGCCTCAATCGACGCTCTTGATGCTCGGCTCGGCCTTTGGAGGTTTCGACTTGATCATGGAGGCCTACCAAGAGGCCATCAAAGAAAAGTACCGCCTCTTCGCTTACGGCGACTCGATGCTCATCATCTGACATTGACGGTTTCGCCGTCAATCTTCACCGCCTCGTCGACCTTATAGCGGTGGATTGCCGTGCTTCCTTTTCGGACGAGCTACGCTTTTGTTGCGCAACATATCGAAGGCCCGAATCAACTTCTGGCGCGTCTGCGCTGGGTCGATTACTTCGTCGACATAACCCCGAGAAGCCGCGCGGTAAGGGTGGGCAAAAAGCTCGGCGTACTCCGCCTCCTTCTCGGCCAACTTGCCCGCCGGATCGTCCGCCTCGGAGATTTCCTTGCGGAAAATAATCTCCGCTGCGCCCTTCGCCCCCATAACGGCAATCTCTGCGCTGGGCCATGCAAAATTCATATCCGCGCCGATATGCTTGGAGTTCATCACATCGTACGCGCCGCCATAAGCCTTGCGTGTGATCACCGTCACCCGTGGCACGGTCGCCTCGCTGAATGCGTACAACAACTTTGCCCCATTGCTAATAATTCCGCCCCACTCCTGATCCGTCCCCGGCAAGAAGCCCGGCACATCCTCCAGCACCAGCAATGGCACGTTGAAGGCGTCACACGTTCGCACAAAACGGGCCGCTTTCTTTGACGCGTTAATGTCGAGCACCCCGGCTAAGTAGGCCGGTTGGTTCGCCACCAAACCGATCGATCGGCCGGCAATGCGACCGAAGCCCACAATGATATTGGGCGCATAGTCCGGCTGGATTTCCAAAAAGCTATCCGCATCCAAAATCTCCGCTGCAACCGTTCGGATATCGTAAGGCTGCATCGCACTTTCGGGGATCACGTCGCGCAAGGCCGGCCGCAACTCGCCGCCAGCACCGCCCGAGTTCACACCGTACGCCTCCATCGCCGGCTGTTCCTCACAGTTCTGCGGCAGATAACTCAGCAGGGCCTTGATTTGATCGATCACCGCCACTTCATTCGGGCAGGTTAAATGCGCCACACCGCTCTTGGATGCGTGAGTTGAAGCTCCTCCGAGCTGCTCAGCCGTCACCTCCTCGTGGGTGACCGTTTTGACCACATTGGGGCCTGTCACAAACATATAGCTCGTGCCTTCGGTCATCACGATAAAGTCTGTGAGCGCTGGGCTGTACACCGCTCCGCCAGCACAGGGACCTAAAATGGCCGAAATCTGTGGCACCACACCTGAGGCCTGGACGTTGCGGTGGAAAATATCTGCATAGCCGCCGAGCGAAACGACACCCTCTTGAATGCGCGCGCCGCCCGAGTCGTTCAAACCGATCACTGGAGCACCGTTGTCCAGGGCCAAATCCATCACACGGCAAATTTTCTCGGCATGGGCCTCCGCTAACGACCCTCCCAATACAGTAAAATCCTGCGAAAAAACATAGACAGGCCGTCCGTTCACCGTGCCATAACCGGTCACCACACCGTCGCCCAGAAAGTGCTGTTTATCCAAGCCAAAGAGGTTGCTGCGGTGGGTGACCAATTGGCCCAATTCCTCGAAAGATCCATCGTCCAGCAGCAGCCCCACCCGCTCTCGCGCTGTCAACTTGCCCTTGGCATGCTGCGCATCTATTCGCTTCTGACCCCCGCCCAGCATCGCTTCAGCCTGCATGCGTTCCAATCGGTCCATCGACTTTTCCATGGCGTGAATCTACGCACCGCACCTCGATTCTTCGCCGCTCGGGCTCAATCTAAGAACGCTGCCGCCGACGGCTCCACAGCGCAATTCACGATAGTCTGGGCTCCAAAGGCCGTGAGTTTGCAATCGTTTCACAACACCCAAACTTTTCCAAGACCGCATTGGCAAAATGCGCGTGCTCCCGGAGAGAAAATCCCTGAACACAGGGCGTATCTTCGCGCTCACAAGCGACAAGTAATGCTTCGAACACACACTTGCGGCCAATTGCGCCCGGACGACGCCGGAATTACCGTCACACTTAGCGGTTGGGTTCAAAAAGCCCGCGATCTAGGCGGAATGACATTTGTAGACTTGCGCGACCGCTACGGCATCACGCAGCTGGCGTTCAACATGGACAGCAACGCCACATTGTGTGAGCAGGCCCGGAAACTCGGACGCGAATTTGTGATTCAAGTGGAAGGTACAGTCCGCGTGCGGGAGTCCGTCAACAAGAAGATTCCAACCGGCGAGATTGAAATCGACGTCACGGTGCTAAGAGTCCTCAATGCGAGCGAAACGCCGCCCTTCACCATCGAAGACAACACCGATGGCGGGGACGACCTACGGATGAAGTACCGCTATTTGGACCTGCGCAGGCGCCCAGTTCAAGCGAACTTGATGCTGCGCCACCGGGTGAACATCGAAACGCGGAAGTACCTCGACGGGATTGAGTTTATCGACGTGGAGACGCCCTACCTGATCAAGTCAACGCCAGAGGGCGCCCGAGATTTTGTCGTGCCATCACGCATGAACCCTGGGCAGTTTTACGCCTTGCCGCAAAGCCCGCAGACCTTCAAACAGCTGCTTATGGTCAGCGGATTTGATCGCTACTACCAAATCGTCAAATGCTTCCGCGATGAGGATTTGCGAGCGGATCGCCAGCCGGAGTTCACGCAAATTGACTGCGAAATGGCCTTTGTCGAGCAGCAAGACGTGTTGGACACCTTTGAAGGCTTGGTGCGTCATCTGTTTAGCACCGTCTTGGACACGGAAATCGGTGATTTCCCGCATATGACCTACAACGAGGCGATGCGGCTCTACGGCAGTGACAAGCCAGATTTGCGTTTCGGGATGGTGTTCCAAGACATGACGGCGCTTACGCAGGGGGCAGATTTTAAAATCTTCAACGAGGCAGAAACGGTGTTGGGCATTGTGGTGCCGGGCGGGGCGTCCTTCACCCGCAAACAACTCGACAAGCTGACCGACTGGGTGAGGCGTCCGCAAATCGGTGCGCGCGGGCTTGTGTATTGCAAAGTGAATGAAGATGGAACGACCAAATCGAGCGTCGACAAATTCTATGATGAAGTCGCCCGTGAAAATTGGGTGAAGCAAACGGGCGCAGCAAAGGGCGACCTGATCCTCGTGTTGTGCGGCGGCTTGGATACCACGCGCAAGCAACTTGGCGAGCTGCGCCTGCATATGGGCTCGGAGCTGAACTTGCGCGACCCCTTCAACTTCAAGCCGCTGTGGGTCATCGACTTTCCTCTGCTCGAATGGGACGAGGACACTGCGCGCTATCACGCCATGCATCACCCATTCACCGCACCCAAGCCAGAACACATGGGCCTGCTCGACAAGGATCCTGGCGCTGTGCGAGCGAACGCTTACGATATGGTGATCAACGGTGTGGAAGTCGGCGGCGGGTCAATCCGAATCCACGACAAAGACATCCAGGCCCGCATGTTTGACCTTCTGGGCTTCACCCCTGAACAAGCTGAAGCCCAGTTCGGCTTTTTGATGAATGCATTCCGCTACGGCGCACCACCCCACGGAGGGCTTGCGTTGGGCTTCGACCGCCTGTGCTCGCTGTTTGGCGGCGTGGGAACCATCCGCGACTTCATTGCATTCCCGAAGAACAACCAGGGACGCGACGTAATGATCGACGCGCCATCACCCATTGACGACACACAATACGAAGAGCTCTACTTGAGTTCAACTGCGCCCGAAAACGACTAATTTCACCCCATGTACCCACCTGAACTCGTCAACCCTATGAAGGCCGAATTGGCCGATAAGGGGTTCTCCTCCCTTGAAAGCGTCGAAGCTGTGGACGCCGCCATTGCCCAAAAAGGCGCAACGCTCATCGTCCTCAACAGTGTGTGCGGTTGTGCAGCCGGCAGTATGCGGCCCGCCGTACTCGCCTCGCTAGACCATAGCAAATTGCCCGGTCAACTCGCCACGAGTTTTGCCGGTGTAGACAAAGACGCCGTCGAGCGCGTGCGCAAACACACCCTGCCCTACCCGCCAAGCTCACCAAGCGTAGCTCTGTTTGTCGACGGCAAACTCGCCCACATGGTCGAGCGTCATCACATCGAAGGCAATACGGCCGATGCCTTGGCGGACCACCTCAAGGCGGTCTACGACCAATACTGCTAAGCGCCGAAGAGCAATGGCACGCGTTCTGACCGGCATTCAAAGCACCGGCACGCCTCATTTGGGGAACGTGCTTGGTGCGATTCGGCCGGCGATTGATCTTGCAAAAAATCCCGAGAACGAATCCTTTCTGTTCATCGCCGATCTGCACTCGCTAACTCAAATTAAAGACGGCGCACAGCTGCGAAAAAACACGCACGCCGTTGCGTCCGCTTGGTTGGCCTGTGGCCTCGACGCCGATCGCACAGTCTTTTACCGGCAAAGTGACGTGCCTGAAGTAACGGAATTGGCCTGGTACCTCTCCTGTTATTTTCCGTACCAACGCATGACCTTGGCGCATAGTTTCAAGGAGAAGTCCGACCGCCTCAAGGACGTGAACGCGGGTCTGTTCAGCTACCCCATGCTTATGGCTGCGGACATCTTGTTGTATGACGCTCACTTCGTTCCTGTGGGCAAAGACCAATTGCAACATCTCGAGATGACGCGCTCGGTCGCCCAGCGAATCAACCACCAGTTTGACCCAACTCACGCGAGAGAATTGCTCGTCGTACCTGAGCCCCTGACCCGCGAAAACGTTATGCTGGTGCCCGGCACCGACGGCGAAAAAATGTCGAAGTCCAAGGCCAATACGCTCGACATCTTTGCCGACCCCAAGGCTTTGAAGAAGGCCATAAACAAGCAAATAGTCACCGACGCCACACCGCTCGAAGACCCGAAAGACCCCGACTCTTCCGTGGTTTATGAACTATACGCCTTGCTTTCTAGTGAAGCCGAAGCAGCCGAAATGGCCGCGAAACTCCGGGCCGGAGGCTACGGGTGGGGTCACGCCAAAAAGGCCTTGCTCGAAGCGATCGTCGACGGGTTCCACATTGAACGCGAGCGCTTCGCCCACTACATGGCCCACCTCGAAGAGGTCGAGGCCGTGCTCCAAAAGGGCGCGGAACAAGCCCGAGAAACAGCCGGTCAGACCCTAGCACGGGTTCGCGCAGAAATGGGCTACTAAACCCTTCGTATGTTGGGGCATGCCTATCCGTAGACCGCACGCCCCGCGCCCGCTCTTTTTTCTGCTTGTTTGCTGCGCCTTCGTCTCGGGAGTTTCCGCCCAGGCCTACAGTTGCTTTGAAATCCTCTCGAACAGCAACAACAACATCGCCTTTTCGGGCTTCGACCGGACAATCAACGTGCTCGACGTGATGACGATATACGGCGAGCCCGGGGTGAGCGACACCCAACTCCTGCACGTGGCCAGCATTGCTGCTGAGTTGCTGGACAACGACGAAGACGGCCTAGTAGACCACGCCAGCCTGGCCGCAGAACTTTCGGCCTCACAGTCCTTTATGCCCGTCTTTTCCCAAGAAGGATCAAACGCTGAAGAGCAGCTCTTCGAGTACTTCTCTGACGAACTGTTTTGCGCTTCAGCCGTCTTGTATGCAGACGAAGTGTCGCCCGAAAACCCCGTTGATTGGTTTGAAGAGGCCACCTTAGAAGAGCTGCTGCACACGGTGAACCACTGCGGACACGTGGCTCTATTCCCTGATGCGTTCAGTCTGGAACCCAACAGTTCACTCCTCTCAGATGCCATGGACGTCGCACGCGGAGGCCAATTCACATCCATCCCCGGAAGCTATCCGGCCTCGGCCTGGTACCATTATGATGATGCGACCTGCGACTACCAGTGCATGGCCATCGAATACTTGTATTGGGCCACGGCGACGGCCATGGGCGTGCTGGACAACCCCTCCATTTGCGCAGCCATCGATGAAGAGTGGGAACTGTGCTCGCCGGCATTATTTGAAGCCGGCGACGTGCTCGCCTCTGCGCTCATCAATTCCTCCGCCTATGGCATACCCTTGTCAGCCCCAAACGGCCAATACTGCACGGAACTTTCAACTGTGAGTCCTACAGGGTTGGGATCCAATCCCAATATCCGCGCATGGTCCCCCGCTTCGGGCTGCTTATCGGCCATCATTGAAGGGGATCGCCAAACAGGTTCGATTTCCAAACCCCTTATTCAGGTGTTCGACGCTGCCGGTGCACAGGTGGCCTCAAGCCCCTCGACAACGCTTTCTCTCCAAAACTTGCCTGGAGAGATGTACTTGGTTCAGTTTGGAAAAGGCGAAACCCTCAAAGTCAAGGTCCTCTGAACATCTGACCTGTTCTATAAAACAGTTAGACCCTCACGAAGCAGCTCAATACTGGGGTTGGGCGTCGTATTTCGCCTTGTACTTCTCATAAAGTTGAATCTGCTTGTTATCTAGGACGACCTGACGGCCGTCGATCCAAGCGTGGGTGACATCGTTGGTTCGCATGTCCAAGGCATCGCCTGAGGAAATAAACAGAATCGCTCGCTTGCCTTGCTCAATCGAACCGCACGTCGATTCAATGCCTAAAATTCGCGCAGTGGACAGGGTCAAGGCCCGAACGCCCTGCTCGTACTCCAAGCCGTAGGCCACGGCTGTGCCAGCAAAGAAGGGCAAGTTGCGGGTATTCATCTCCGGCATGCGCCCCTCACCTTGGATGCAATATTGAACGCCCTCGGCCTCGAGCAACGCGGGTAAGCGATAGCAAAGGTCCACGTCATCTTCATCATAGCGCGGAACAGAGTGGGTTCTCAAAAGCATTACGGCGATGTTGTTTTCTCGCAACGGGTCGGCGAGCATCCAGCTGTCCTGACCTCCGACAAGCACGACGCGATCCAAGTTCATCGCGCGCTTGAATCGAATGATCTCCGCAATTTGCTTAGCGTCTTGAGCGTGGACAAACAGGGTTTGTGAGCCCGGCGAATCGCCCGATGCAAACAAACCGCTCATCGCCCGCATAGGCAGGTCCGTCAAAGGCGGATTCGACGAAAGATGATGGGCCCGGGCGCGCTCAAAGTAGTTCGTGATTTCAGTCAGCCGCTGGTCGTACGACTTCTGCCGACCGATGGTCATTTTCCCGTCTTTTCTGTGCTTGTGATGGGTTGAAGGCCAATTCAAATGCAATCCATCGTCCTCGCTGACGACTGCATCTTCCCAATTCCAAGCATCAAAATGGACCACGGACGAGGTACCTGAAATCGTTCCGCCGCGCGGGGTGATCTGTCCAAGCAAAACGCCGTTGGTGCGGACCGTGGGCGTGATGTCTGAAGAGGCGTTGTAGGCGATTAGCGAGCGCACGTGCGGGTTGAAGGTCCCCACTTCGTCGAAGTCAACTGTAGCGCGGACCGCCGCCACTTCCATCAAGCCGAGGGTTGAGTTGGGGGCGATGAAGCCGGGGTAGATGTGGGCGCCGTGCGCCTCGATGACACGGACGTAGCGCTTAAGGTCGACGGCGAATCGGCGGCCGACGAAGTTGAAAACACCGTCGGAAAAGCCGATCGCAGCGTCCTCGATGACGTCGCCCGTGCCCAGATGGGCGGTGGCGCCGACAATGAGAACAGACTCGGTTTGGGTCGCACCCGGTGTGAGGTTGGGCTGGGCCACCAAAGCACACGGCAAGAGGGCCAGCGAAAGGGCCAACAGCGGTACAATGGACGGGGAAAAGGGGAGCAGGACTCTCATCAGATCTGGTCGTTTACAGTGTCACAGTGATAATGCGGCCCACGACGCTCGCGCGGCGGGGGTTTGCTTTCGGCTGGATCATCTAGCATTTTCTGGATCAAGCGTGCGCGCTCGGCACGCATGGTCGCCCGCAGCTCGAGGTCGCGTTCGATATCGAAAAGCCGGCGGCCGTCGACAAAGGTTTGCTGCGCTTGGGCGTAGATGGACAGCGGATTGTCGTTCCAGATGACCAGGTCGGCGTCCTTGCCCGGTTCCAGCGAACCAATGCGGTGGTCGAGATGGAGCAGGATGGCAGGGTTGAGCGTGACAAATTTCAATGCCTCTTGCTCGGGCACCCCCCCATACTTAACCGCCTTTGCTGCTTCCTGGTTCAGGCGTCGGGCCATCTCCCGATCGTCCGAGTTGAAGGCCGTCACAACACCGTTTTGCCACAGCAGCGCTCCGTTGTAAGGAATGGCGTCCTTGACCTCAAATTTGTAGGCCCACCAATCCGAAAAACTCGAGCCGCCCACGCCGTGCTCACGCATCTTGTCCGCCACCTTGTAGCCTTCGAGAATGTGCGTGAAGGTGTTCATCCGAAAGCCCATGCTGTCGGCCACGTGCATCAGCATATTGATCTCGTCTTGCCTGTAACTGTGGCAAGTAACAAAGCGTTCGCTGCGTAATATCTCCAGTAAACAGGCCAATTCTAAATCGATCCGAGGCCGAATAGGAAGGTGCCCCAATCGGCGGTTGCGCCGTGTGGTCGAAGCCACTGCGCGCTCGTAATCTGACCACGCCTGACCGTACTCACTAGCACGATGGAAATGGTCGTAAAAGACTTGCTCAACGCCCATGCGGGTTTGTGGAAAGCGCACCGTCTGGTGATCGCCCCAATTGGACTGCTTCACGTTTTCTCCCAAGGCAAACTTGATGAAGGGCGCCGCATCCTTAATCTTCAAGCCCTCGGGGTCAGCGCCCCAGCGGAACTTGATCACACCGCTCTGGCCGCCGATGGGATTGGCCGAACCGTGCAGCACCTGACCCGCCGTCACGCCCCCCGCCAAATGCCTGTAGATGTTCACGTCTTCCGAATTCAAAACCGATCCGATTTCAACCTCCGCGCTGCTGGCCTGGCCGCTCTCATTGATTCCGCGCGTAGCAGCGATGTGGGTGTGCTCGTCGATGATGCCCGGCGTCACGTGGAGCCCTGCCCCATTCAAAACTTGCAAATTCACCCCCTGCACGTTTAGCCCATACTTGCCGAACACCATTTCCGGATCCAAGACGGGCTCCATCGCCGTGCCCACGGCCACAATTCGACCGCCGTGCATGATGACATCCCCGCCCAAGATTTTGCCTTCCGGCCCACAAGTCCAGACCGTAGCACCTTGAATGTGGAGCGACTCGACAAGCGGCGCAGATTCCAAGGTCGTACCATACGCTCCAAACGGGTAGGTCACCGCGCCCAATTCCGGGGCGGCCTCCACATTTGTTGCCGTCGCTTGAGCCCCCTCTAGTGAATCAGGGCGGGCCTGTTCAGGCCCTTTCGGGCGAGGCTTGGGTTGCCTCAAGGCCGCCCAGTCCAGCCATGTGCCATCGGGCGCCTCACCTCGGCCCTCCCAGATGCGGCTGTTCTTGTAAATATTACCGTTGAGTCGGAACACGCCCTCGCCTTCAATGTGAATCTGCAGAACAACATCGCGGCCTGCAATACTCAGCTCGGCTTTCAACGCTGAGTCACTCAGGGCCGGCTCTTCAGCGGGCCACCACTCCGCCTTGGGATGCCCCTCCTTCTTTTGCTTGACACGCAGCATCAGGTCGCGGCCGCCCAGATTCAAACTGTAGTGACCGGCCACCTCAAACTCCGGTTCGGCCTGCAGCACATGCTCGGTGCCTTGCACCCAATTGGCCCTCAACTTCGTCTTTTCATCAAAAAGTGGCCCTGACGCCACCAACACATTGGCCTCCAGACCCACGGCCAAGCGGCCCAAACGGTCCTCTGCGCCCGCCATCGCCGCCGGCACCGTCGTCAATGCGGCCAGAGCATCCCGTTCCGAAAGGCCGCAGGCCACCGCCTTGCGCAAGGCTTTCCAGAAAGATTTTGCTGCATCGTGACCGTGCATGGTCAGCGCCATCTCAATCCCACGCGCGGCGACTCGGCCCGGGTTATACGGCGCCAATTCCCAATGCTTCAATTCCTTGAGCGAGACCAGTCGGGCAAGATAGGGGTCGCTCACGTCCAAGGCTTCTGGGAACTTTAGCGAAACAATCAGCGCACCGCCGGTCGCCGCCACCTCGTCCAGCCGCTGATAGGCGTCGCCGCGGTCGTAAAAAACGGATTGAACTCCGAACTCATCACAAAGCCGGTCGGCCCGCAACACATCTTGCCAGCCCGACGTCTCGAAAATGGTCGGCAAACCCGCACGGGCATTGAAAGCCTCCAGCGAGATGTTGCGCTCAAGCGGGCGATCAAACTGCGCGTACCACTGCGCATCATGGTAGGTCTGCCGCAACAAGGCAATGCTGCCCATCAACGAACTCGGGTATTGCTGACGCGAGCTGCCCTTAGAAAAACTGTGCGCGCGTGCTGCACGTGGCGCAATCACGGCCCGGTGCGCATCATCGGCCAGGGTCACCCAAGCGCCTGTTCCTCGATCGATTCCATCGCGGCGATGCGTCAGCACCGCCCCAAAGCCCGCCTTGCGCAAAGCCTCTGTTCGCTTGGCGCCCGGTTCAAAAACAGCCGCTGCTTCAAACTCCGAATGCAGGGCGCCATTCCATCCCAACGCGGCCTGGCTGTCTTCGCGTTCGTAATGGGGCTTGCCATCCCAACTCGCTCGTTTCGCTTTGGCCATCCCCAAGTCGCTGAACACATCCACCAATCCCGGGTACACGTGCTGCCCGCTCGCATCGTGCCGAACCACAGGCTCACCCGCACTCCCCACATACGGGCCAGCGCCCACCGACACAATTCGTCCGTCGCGCATTGCAACATGCCCCTGCTCAATCACCACATCAGCGTCCACATGAACGGACGCTCCCTCGAGCACCTCCACCACCAAGTGTTTATCAGCAGGGCCATTGGCAGGAAAAGTAGACGACGACACCGAAGACAAGGGCACCGTCTGTCCCATCAAAAGTGCATGCCCAAAAGTCAGCAAGAGCAGGGTGAAGGCAGAAAATTTCGAAAACATGGCATACAATGGATGGCCGGCAAGATACATTTGCACCATGAAGCATCCCGTAAGTGTTTACACTGAAATGACCCCCAACCCGGACGTCATGAAATTCGTCACTGACCGAGAGCTTCTGCCTGCGGGCGTAACCGTTGAATTCACAACCAAGGCGCAGACCTTGGGCTTTTCACCGTTGGCCGAAGAAATCTTCAACTTCCCCTTTGTAACGCGCGTTTTCATTAGCGGAAGCTTCGTTTCTGTGACGAAGGACGACACGCTTGGCTGGGACATGATTGTCTCGCAGATGCGCGAGTATTTGTGGGAGTGGTTGAGCGATCATTTGGAGGCTGTTACTGAGGTTCCTGATCCGGCGTCTTGCGATGTTGATGCCAATGCCGACCCATCAATCGTTGAGCTTGACTTGCCTGCCCACGAGATTGACGACAAGATTCGCGAGTTGATTGCGGAGTTTGTGCAGCCTGCTGTAGAAAACGATGGAGGGGCTATTGAGTACAAGGGGTTTTCCAACGGCGTTGTCCACGTACGCATGCGCGGGGCTTGTGCCGGGTGTCCCTCGTCCAGCCAAACGCTCAAGAGCGGCATCGAGCGTCTGCTCCAATCATATTTGCCCGAGATTCAGGAGGTCGTCGCCTCCACGTAACGGCTCAATCAGCGCTCCAGCTTGAGCGCCCGCACCTCGTCGCGCAGGGCGTTAATGGCGTGCTGCACCGCGCCTCCAGCTTCAGGCCATTCCGTTGAGAAATAACCGATCGCACGCCAAGCCTCCATCACTTTATTCGGTGATAAGGGGTACGGCTCGTAAAGCGGATTGTTTGAGATCAACATGAGCTCACCGCCCTCATCCATCTTGTTCTCGACACGTTTGAAGACCAAGCCGTCCTCTTTCGTGACAATGATGTAAGGACGACCTCCTCCGACCCCGTCCAAGGATTCGACAAAACTTCCGAGGATATAACTTCCGCTGGGAACCGGTAGCATGCTGTCGCCCTCGATTTGGAACATCCGCAACGTTCGAAATTGTGGAATTTCTGGAAAGGGCAATGCAAAATGTTCAAGGCCTTCCATCCACTCAGGATCGGCAAACCCTTGGGTGTAGCCCGCGGCCGCCTTCTGCGGGACAACGGCGATGCGTTCGCTGTCGCTGGTGCGGTCCACCGACACGGTCAGCACGCGGGGCGCATTTTCCATGGGCTGATCCGCAGCGCCCACCACCAAAGTGTCGATTGACACGTTAAAGCGCTGCGCCATCGCCACGAGCGTCTCGAGCCGAGGCTCCGACCGGCCCTCCTCATACGCGCCCAAAGCCGAGCGTTTCAGCCCGAGTTTTTCCGCAAGTTCCGCCTGCGTCCATCCCTTCGCCTTGCGATAATGTTTGATCTGCTTGCCGACCGTTCCAACTTTTGCCATGCAGCGAAGATGGAAAAGCCAATTGAATTGGCAATCAGTGCGCCATAAATTGCTGAAAAATTTCACGGTAATAGCGTATAACAAATAGACGAATGAGCCGTATATTTATATCTATGCCGAAAATTCCGGTGACTAAATTCTTTTCACTGCTTGCCGTACTGTGCCTGACTTTGCCATTCAGTGCGCAGGATGCTCGTTTTTTCGGCATTGACAAGGCGGCCGTTTGCGCGCACAGTTATGACAAAGCTGCCCACAACGCAGCTGGGTGCCAGACCGACTGCCCTGGGATCGAGGGCATCGCTGAGGACCACTTCTCGTACATCCCGCCCGCAACAATCCCCGGCACCGCGCCATCGGCCCGATCTGCCGCCCTGTTCAACGTGACCTACATCGGCTTTTCCCAACCGGCCATCGCCGCCTTTCAATACGCCGTCAACATCTGGGCCGATTTAATCGACTCCAGCCAACTTATCGAAATTGAAGCCACTTGGGAGTCAATTCCGGGGTCGACATTGGGCTCGGCAGCACCGACCGGATTGGCACAGAACTTTGCCGGAGCAGGGGTGGCCGACACTTACTACCCCGTGGCATTGGCCAATGCCATCGCCGGCAGCGACCTCTCCTCAGACGTAGACATCGCCTGCAACTTCGACAGCGAATCGCCCTGGTACTTGGGCACGGATGGCAACGTGCCGCCCGGTTTCTACGACTTTGTCACCGTCGTCTTGCACGAGCTCGGCCACGGCCTGGGCGTCATCGGCAGTGCCGTCGTCGTGGGCAACACAGGCTTCATCGGCAACGGCGGCGTGCCCTATATCTACGACCGCTTCGTGGTGACCGCCACCGGCGACACCATCACCGAAATATCGCAGGGCACATCCTTGTTGGGAGACGTGCTAACCTCAGGTGGACTGTATTGGGCCGGGCAGAACGGCGTTGCTGCTGCACCTGCACCACCGGGTATCTACGCCCCAAACAGCTGGGAATCGGGGGCGAGCTATTCGCATTTACGCGAAGACATGTACCTCTCGGGCACGGCCAATTCCCTAATGACCCCGCAGATCTACACGGGCGAAGCAATCCACAACCCCGGCCCCATTGTCGGAGGTATGTTGGCAGACATGGGCTGGGGGGTGCAGGGGTGTTTCTTCTTTGAATTGGACATCGGTGTTCAAATTGAGTGCAATCCACAAACCAACACCTACAGCCAGCAAATCACGCTGACGTACAACGACCCGCCCGCCGGACTGCTGAATATCAACGGGGCGCTGTACGCCGTGACGGAGAGCCCACAAACACTGACGATGAGCAACTTATCGTCCGACGGGCAGCCGGTCGATGTGACAGTCTACTTCACCGGTGATCCAGAATGCTCGTTTTTTCAAGCGGCGGCCTTCACGGCCCCAGCGGCCTGTTCGGGTGGCGACTGTGCGGTCACAGGGTTGGTGCTGGGCGAGCAAACCGTCTGCAATCCCGCCGACGGGCTGTACGACCAAGCTTTCACGCTGAACTTCGACTTTGCAGGCGACGCGGGCAATGTGCTGGTCAACGGGGAGGCCTTCTCCGTGTTCAACAACAGTGCCGATGTGCTGCTCGAAAACTTGGTAGCCGACGGATCACTCGTCACCGTGCTGGTCGAGTTCACGGACAACGACAGCTGCTCTGCCACCTTCCCCGGCGCCTTCACCGCCCCTGAACCCTGCCCTTGCAGCTTGAGCTCTGAGGTTTTGTCAATCAGTGCTTGCGAGGTCGCCACGGATAGCTACGACGCGGTGGTCGAAATCACACCCCTGCACCCGCCGCTCAGCGGCACACTATTGATCAATGGTGTGGGGCAACCCCTCCCTGCTTCTGGGCTTCCCTTCGCCGTCGCTCTGGATGATCTGCCCTCCGACGGTTTGCCGTACGTTTTCGAGGCGCATTACAGCGATTTGGAGGCTTGCGCCGTCTCGCTCAACCCCGCTTTCACGGCGCCTGAACCCTGTGCGTGCCCCAGCGATCTCGATGGCGACGGCTTCATAGGCGTATCCGACGTGCTCGGGCTACTTGCCTTATTTGGCTGCAAAAGTGGAGATTGCGTGGGTGATGTCGACGACGATGGCGTCACCGGCGTGTCCGACATCCTGCTATTGCTTGCCGCGTACGGCACCTCTTGCTAATTTGATTGGCATTGCCGTTATTTGCGGCACAGTGTCCAATCGCCACATCCTACACCTCGATCTTGATACATTTTTCGTGTCTGTTGAACGCCTATTAGACAGCCGCTTAGAAGGCGCCCCTATTCTAATTGGCGGACCCAGCGACCGTGGGGTCGTGGCCGCCTGCAGCTACGAAGCAAGGCGATTCGGGGTGCACTCCGGGATGCCGATGCGGATGGCGCGCGCACTCTGCCCTGAAGCCACGTTGATCCGAGGAAACAGCGCCAACTATATGCAGCACTCGCGTGCCGTCACCGACATCATCCGCGAAAGTGTGCCGGTGTGTGAGAAACCCTCCATCGACGAATTCTACGCCGACCTCACCGGAATGGACCGCTTCTACGGCTGCCTCGCTTTCTCAGGCGAATTGAAGGATCGCGTCATACGTGAAACGGGGCTGCCCATCTCCTTCGGGCTCTCCTCCAATAAAACAACTTCAAAAGTCGCCACCGGAGAGGGCAAACCCCTCGGAGCCATGCACGTTGGGCAGGGAGGCGAGCGAGGGTTTCTCGCGCCCTTATCAATTCGCAAGATCCCCATGGTCGGCGAGCGCACGTATCAAACGCTGCGCAACCTCGGAATCCAACGCATCGCCACATTGCAAGACGTACCCATTGAAATGATGGAGCGCGTGCTGGGGAAAAGCGGGCGCGTCATCTGGCATAAGGCCCACGGCCATGACGATTCGCCCGTGGTGGCCACCCGTGAACGGAAGTCCATCTCCAGTGAGCGCACCTTTGCCTCAGACAGCACCGATGTAGAAAAAATGCGCTCGATGCTGCTGGCCATGGCGGAGAACCTCGCCTTTCAACTGCGGCGCGGCGGCAAGCTCACAGCCTGCGTCACGCTCAAGGTGCGCTACGCTGACTTCGATACGCGCACCCTCCAAATCCGCGTCCCCAGCACCGCGGCCGACCACCACCTCATTCCAGTCGTCCTCGACCTGTTCACCCGGCTGTACACTCGGCGCGTGCGTGTACGGCTGATCGGCGTGCGTTACAGCGCCCTGGTCGAAGGCGGCACCCAGCTCGATTTGTTCCACGTGGACAAGCAGCGCGAAGCGCTCTACCAAGCCATGGACAAGATGCGCACCCAATTCGGCGCGCGCTCCATCATCTCAGCCGCCGGCCTCAGCGCACGTTCCATCGGTGGGCCCAACCCCTTCTCAGGCGAACCCCCCATCCTGCTGGCCAACAGGCGGCAATAACTTTACCTCGCACCCCTCACGTCAAAACCCCCTCCCGCCATGTGTGGTCGCTACGTCACCGTCACCTCCGTCTCCGCTATCGAAAAGCGATTCAACGTCCAGCAGGGCGAAGATTTCAAGCGCGCTCCCGCGCCCCCCAGCACGAACATCTCCCACGGCGATCGCGCCCCGGTCATCGCCAGCGACCGGCCGGGTGAACTGCAGGCCATGCAGTTCGGCTTCACGCCGTATTGGGCCAAAAAACAGTTCTACATGATTAACGCCCGCAGTGAGGGCGACCACAACAAATTGAACGAGCCGCGTTACACCGGAGCGATGGGCATCTTGCAAAAGCCCATGTTCCGGCAGTCTATCCGTTCGCAACGCTGCTTGGTGGTGGCCGACGCCTTCATCGAGGGGCCGCAGCACGAAAAACTCAGTAAACCTTACGTCGTCTACGCCCGCCACAAGAGCAGCGACAACAGTCCAAGCCGCCCCTTTGCCCTGGCCGGTATCTGGGACACATGGACCGACCCGGCCACCGGCGCGCTCCTCCGCTCCTTCGCCATCATCACCACCACGGCCTGCGACGTGCTCCAGGCCATCGGCCACCACCGCTCTCCGGTGTTACTCGACCCCAAACAGGAGCGCCGATGGATTGACCCCACCACGCCCCTGGACGAAGTCACCTCCATGCTGCAGCCCATACAAAACGGACTGCTCAACGCCTACCCCATCGATTCGCAGATCAAAAACCCGCGTGCTGAAGGCCGGCACCTGCTGCAGCCCATCGGCCAGCGCATCTTCCCCGAGACGGACCTAGAATTGACGAAAAGCTTACAAATGTTCGGTATGGGTGAATCACGCTCGCGCAACCAACGCGAGCAAAACAGCCGGCGCAAGTAAGCCAGGAGAGCCCGCACGCAAGCGCATGTACATCAACTGCCACTCCCAGTTCAGCTTGCGGTACGGCGTGATGCGCCCAGACGAGCTGCTCGATCAAGCGCGGGCGGCCGGCGCCAAGACTGTGGCCCTGACCGACGTGCACTGCACAGCGGGCGGGCCGGACTTTGTACGTTTGGCCGCCCAGTACGGCATCCGTCCAGTGCTGGGCATCGACTTCCGAGATGGCGCGAGCCAACGCTACTTTGGGCTCGCCCAGAACCACGCCGGGTACACCGCCCTGTGCGCCTTCCTCTCTGAACTGCTTCACAAACAAACCGCCGGTGGCGGCGCAAAAACATCGCTTCGCCCGCCCGTCCGCGCGCCCGAATTGGCCGATGTCCTGTGGGTCTACCCCTTGGACAACGCCCCGGCATCAGGTGATCTACGCGAAAACGAGCACCTCGGCGTACGCCCGCAAGAGCTCGCCGCCCTGCGCATCGATCTGCAGCAGCCCGTCCCGCGGTGGCCGCGACACAAACTCGTCGCCCAGCACAGCGTAACGTTTCGAAACAAGCGCGACCACAACACACACCGCCTCTTGCGCGCCATTGACAACAACACCTTACTTGCCCAACTCGAACCACAGCAAGTGGCGCCGGCCACCGATCGGATGCTGCGCACCGGTGAGCTCGAAGGGGCCTACCTCGAATTCGACGGGCTGCTTCGAGCGAGCGAAAATTTGCTGGCGCGCTGCCACATCCACTTTGCTGGCGAGCTGACAAGACGCGGCCGCAACCATCGCAACTTGCGTGTTTACAGCGACTCGGAGGAAAATGATCGGCTGCTGCTCGAGGATTTGTGCCGGGAAGGGTGCGCCTACAGGTACCCCGACGCAGAGCCGGAAAAACTGGAGAAGGTGCTGGAGCGCATCGAGATGGAGTTGCAGTTGATTGAGCAGAAGGAGTTCGTTGCGTACTTCCTCGTGAATTGGGATATCACCTCGTATGCGCGAGGGCGCGGGTATTTTCATGTGGGGAGGGGCAGCGGGGCGAACAGCTTGGTGGCATATCTGTTGGGCCTTACGGACGTGGACCCCGTGGAGCTCGACTTGTATTTCGAACGCTTCCTCAACTTGTACCGCAGCAGCCCCCCTGATTTCGACATCGACTTTTCATGGAAGGATCGGGACGATGTGACACGCTACATTTTCGAGCGTTTCGAACATGTGGCGCTTGTCGGGGCGTATAGCACGTTCCAATTCCGCTCAGCCACCCGCGAGCTGGGCAAGGTCTTCGGACTGCCCAAACACGAAATCGACCGGCTCGCAGCGGCTCGCTTTAATCCCCAGGCCTTGGGCGAAATTGAGCGGGCTGTAATCCGCTACGCCGGCGTGCTCAACGGCCTGCCCAACGCATTGACCGTCCACGCCTGCGGCATCTTAATCAGCGACCAGCCCATCGAGCAAACCTGCGCCACATTCATGCCGCCCAAGGGCTACCCCACCACTCAATACGACATGCATGCGGCCGAGGATTTAGGGCTATACAAGTTCGACATCCTCTCACAACGTGGATTGGCAAAAATTCGGGACACACTCGATATCATCGCCGAGGTGGACCCCGGGGCACGCATTGACATCCACGATACAGCCCGCATGAAACGCGATCCGCACGTGGCGGCGCTGTTGCGGTCGGCCGAGGCGATTGGCTGCTTCTACATCGAGTCGCCCGCCATGCGGATGCTGCTGCGCAAACTTGAGGTGGATGACTACCTCGGGCTGGTGGCCGCCTCATCTGTCATCCGCCCAGGTGTGGCTCAAAGCGGGATGATGCGCGCTTACATCGAGCGGCATCGGAAGCCGGAAAAGCGCGCCGAAGCCCACCCAACCCTGCTGGCGCTCATGCCCGAAACCTATGGCGTGATGGTCTACCAGGAAGACGTGCTAAAGGTGGCCAGCCACTTTGCCGGTATGGACCTGGGGCAAGCCGACGTGCTAAGGCGCGCAATGTCTGGCAAAGGGCGCGGACACGCCGCCTTCGAAAAAGCGCGGGCGGATTTCCATGCGGGCGGCGCACGCAAAGGCCACAAGCCCGCCGTTGTTGAAGAGGTGTGGCGCCAAATTGAGAGCTTTGCCGGATACGCTTTTGCAAAAGGGCACAGCGCTTCGTTTGCCGTGGAGAGTTACCAAAGCTTGTACTTGAAGTGTTATTGGCCCCTGGCGTACATGACGGCGTGCATCAACAACTTCGGAGGGTTCTACTCGACGGAATTCTACGTCCACGAGGCGCGGATGCGGGGCGCCCGCATCGAGGCGCCGTGCGTCAACCGCGGGGGGCTGCTCTCAAAACTCGACGGCAGCACACAAACCATCGTCTTGGGGCTAAACCTGGTGAAAGGTGTAGAAAGTGAGACCGCAGAGCGGCTTGAAAAAATTCGCCTCCGGGGCGGGCCGTACCAAACGCTCAGCGGATTCATCGAGCGCACGGGCTTAGGGCTCGAGCAAACCCTGCTATTGATTCGTTGTGAGGCCTTCCGGTTTACGGGGCGCAGCAAGCAAGCGCTGCTGTGGGATGCGCACTTTTTGCTGAGCAAGACCGCAAAAATTCTCGGAGAAGCGACGCTATTCAGCGCGGCCACAGGCGAAAAATTGCCCGCCTTGCCGAAGCTCGAAGGCGGGGCCGAACAAGACGCCTTCGACCAATTGGAATTACTCGGATTTTCCCTCTGTTCGCCCTTCAACTTGCTGACCGAGGAAGCCGCCCAGCAAGCGCGCAACAGCACGCCCGCCCACGCCTTGCCAGAATTTGTGGGGCGCCCCGTGCAAGCCGCCGTCCACCTGGTCACCGTGAAGCAAACGCGGACCGCGCGCGGCGAGCGCATGTGTTTCGGGTGTTTTGTCGACCGCAGTGGGGCCTGGGTCGACACCGTGCACTTTCCGTCCTCTGCGCGGAAATACCCATTTCGTGGGCCCGGCACTTACTGGTTGCAGGGGCCCGTGCGTCAGGAATACGGTTGCATTCACATCGAGGTACACAGCATGGAAAAGCTCGACCTCAAAACCGACCCGCGATATGCCGACAGCTCGCCCCCAAGCCGGGCGCCGGGCGCTTAATTATCGAGCGTCCAACGCAGGCCAGCGTACAGATTGCGACCGAAAACCGGCGCATACACCAAGGAGGCATCAAAGTAGTCGCCGAAAGGGTCGTCCGCCGCAATAATGGGCCGGTCTTGTTGATAGCCTGTCAAATTCTCCGAGCCCAAGTACACCTCAAGTTCCGAAGAGAACAGGCGCGTCACTTGGCCACTGGCCAGGATATAGGCTTCACCTTCATCGGGTCGCACATGCACATCAGGGTCCTCAAGCGAGGCATCATAATTGGCCGCCGTCGATGGTAGACGTTGCGCTCCGACAGCTTGGACTGTTAGGTCGACTTTCCAAGCCGAACCGTCCTCCCCAACACGAGAAGCGTAAGCCAAATTTACAAAACCCCGGTGCTTTGAAACAAAGGGGTCTGTCAACACGGTGGGCGTCAATGGGAGATTGATATTGATCGGATCCCTTAGCATAAAGGTGGTTGCCGTCTCGATCCATCGATAGGCCATCCGCACGCTCAAGCGCCGGTGGATATCCCACCAAAATTCAGCTTGAGCACTAGACGACAACGAAGACGGGCTGCTATACACGCGGGCAAAGCGCGGGTTTTCTAAATCCAAGATAACACGGTCCGTAAAGTCGACGCGATACGCATCCAAAGACACCCCCGCATCGCGGTATCCCAATCTGAATTTCGAAATCAGATTGAGGCCTGTGTTCCACGACTGCTCAGGTTCCAGTCCATAAAAATTAGCAGAAGTCCCTGCTTCGGGAAACATCCAAGTCCGATTCGACGCCCAAGGCCCAGCGAACTCCGTCAAGGGCACTGCCGTGCGCCACCCCTTGCCGCTGGCCACCTTCAAGGTCAACCAATCCGTCGCCGTATACCTCACATTAATCCGTGGAGTAAAAAAGGTCCCAAAAAAGACATGTTCATCAACACGCACACCAGCCACCACGTCCCACAGATCACGGGCCCACGTATATTCTACATATGCACCCACCGTGCGGTCAATACGCTTGGATGCAAGAAATGGGGGGGGGACTGGCTCAGGTGAATAATCATTCCACCAGACATTCTCACAGTACGATGACAGCTTGCCTGTCAGCCCACCCGTAATTCTATGATCTGCCGTACCGAGGATGGTCGCATACAAAATATTGAACTGTGCAAAATCCTCTTGAGCATCATACGTTCTCGACCCAAAATCCTGTCGCTGGCTGTGGCTGCTCACATAAAACTGTGTGCCAATACTTCGCCACAGGTGAGCAGGGAACACATAGCCCGTCTTGGCTGATGCATCCATGCGCCGCACCGTTTGGTCGACCGCCCAGGGCTGTAAAAGATGGACCATGGGCACCTGCCCTGATTTCAGTTCTTTGACCACGCCGGAAACTGCGTACTCTCCACGAATGCCGCGGTCACCACGGTACTTCAATTCTCCGCGCAGCACCACGTCCTTGCGAAGTGCATTGTCCTGGAATCCGTCTTCATTGTAGTCGTTTTCGCGGTCGGTCCACTCCCCATGGGTGAGGAGTGCGGCGTTCCATTTCCTAGCCAAAGAGTGACGCGTCACCGTGTTCAATTCGTTTCGACCCATTCGGTTAACGTAGGCGTTCAAGTGGAAGCGTTCTGCGTTTTCTGCATTGCGCATCGCCACATTAATCTGGCCCGTCATCGATTCGTGGCCCATCGTCACCGAGCCTGCACCCTTGGAAATACTGATTGCATCAACCCACGGACCGGGGATGAAAGTCATGCCCTGCAAAACGGCCACCCCGCGCGGCCCGGGCAGGTTATCCTGCAGCATCTGCGTGTACTTGCCGTCGAGTCCGAGCATCCGGATTTGGCGTGTGCCGGTGATGGCGTCCGTGAACGAGGCGTCCACCGCAGCATTGGTCTCGAAAGCTTCGGAAATATTGCAACAGGCCGCTTTTGCCAATTCCCCACGGTCGAGCGTCTGCACATTCATCGGGTCAAGCATGGAGTAGCTGCTGGTCTGGCCTTGGACCATCACTTCAGCCGCCTCGAGCACCAACCCCGAAGCCAGCGGAACTTCGATGAAATTCTGGCCGATGAACGGCATCATCGCCGTCTGCATCCCGATGAAACTCACTTGCAAGGTGTCCCCAACGGCCCCCTTCAATTTAAAGAAGCCCGATGCGTCTGTCGCAGCGCCTTCTCCCGTCGAGCGCCACACCACAAAAGCCCCTGGGAGCGGATCCCAACGCGTTGCTTTTGCCCCGTGGTCATTGACGTACTCCACCTCAATGAAGACCTTTCCCTTTGCCGTTTTCAGCTCGGATTGCGCCGAGGCGCTGAAAGCAAACAGCACCCCAGTCAGTGCACATAGAATCAATCCACGCATCACTCCTCGTGCTTGTGGCCTGCGCCGTTTTCCCCCCGGTACTTGCAGCAGTCGGTGAGCTCGCCGTACGCCTCGTCTGATGCGATGTATAAATCCGTGTCGTGGCCTGTCAATGATACCAGGCGCTGC
The DNA here is from genome assembly GCA_029242765.1 of Flavobacteriales bacterium. GTDB lineage: Bacteria > Bacteroidota > Bacteroidia > Flavobacteriales_D > Sanyastnellaceae > UBA8752. The sequence goes on from JAQWTJ010000094.1 coordinate 31,782, forward strand.
AGGTCGTCCAGTGAAACTTTACTCGGCTTGAACACAACCGTTGCGCGCTGGTTGTGTTGGTCCCAGCTGCAAGTTTTCACACCCTTCACATCCAATGCCCCCACGATATCAGCCTCACACGTCGGGCAGCATCCGCCCGCAGAAAATTCCACTTCCAGCACCTTTTGTGCTTGAGAACCAAGGGGCGCAATTGTCAAGGCGACAACCAAAAAAACCATTCTAAGCATGTGGCAAAATTACGCTACCCATTTTCATACATCACTTAACGGCTGAAAATCAGCCTTTTTTGGCAACCTTGGCGTGCAGGAAGTCGCGGTTCATTCGGGCAATATGGTCCAGCGAAATGCCCACCGGACACTCCACTTCGCAAGCGCCTGTGTTGGTGCAATTGCCAAATCCTTCGAGATCCATTTGCTCCACCATACTCTCAGCTCGGTTCAATCGCTCGGGCTGACCTTGAGGCAAGAGGGCCAGCTGGGAGACCTTTGCTGAAACGAACAGCATAGCCGAAGCGTTTTTGCACGTGGCCACACACGCGCCGCACCCGATGCACGCCGCGGCCTGAAAAGCTTCGTCTGCTGCCGGCTTAGGAATGGGCAGTGCATTGGCGTCCACCGTGTTACCGCTGGTATTAACCGACACGTAGCCGCCCGATTGCATCACGCGGTCCATCGCACTGCGGTCCACCACCAAATCCCGAATAATCGGGAAGGCCGCTGCACGCCAAGGCTCGATGTAAATCGTCTCACCATCCTTGAACGAGCGCATATGCAATTGGCATGTTGTCGTCAATCGATTTGGACCGTGAGCCTCGCCGTTGATGAACATGCTGCACATGCCACAAATGCCCTCGCGGCAATCGTGGTCGAAGGCCACCGGCTCATCTCCATTGCGAACAAGCTGATCGTTGAGCACGTCGATCATTTCCAAGAAGCTCATCTCATCAGAAATACCAGTGACCGGGTACGTCACCATGCGACCGGGGCTTTTCGGTCCGTCTTGCCGCCAAATTTTGAGCGTAAAATTCATCGTAATTACTTGTAGCTGCGGGTTTTCAACTCTACGTTTTCAAATGCCAATTCCTCTTTGTGTAGGGTCGCCTCGGACGGCACGCCAGTGAACTCCCAAGAGCTTACGTGCGTGAAATTAATGTCGTCGCGATCCGCCTCGCCCTCCGCGTTTTGATGCTCCTCTCGGAAATGTCCGCCGCACGACTCATTGCGCTCGAGAGCGTCCTTGCACATCAGCTCGCCGAGCTCCAAGAAGTCCGCCACGCGGCCCGCCTTGTCGAGCTCAGGGTTGAACTGATCTGCACGGCCCGGAATACGAACGTCTTTGTAAAAGCGCTCTCGCAAAGCTTGAATTTCAATGATAGCTGATTGCAAATCTGTAGCGTTGCGTGACATTCCGCACTTGTTCCACATGATTTTTCCGAGCTCCCGGTGAAAGTCATCCACCGGCGTGGTGCCGCCGTTGCCCATCAGCGCTTCGATCCGCTCGCGTACACCGCGCTCCGCAGTATCAAACTCCGCGCCCTCTGTCGAAATGGCCCCGGTACGGATGTCGTCAGCGAGGTAATCGCCGATGGTATACGGGAGAACAAAATAGCCGTCCGCAAGGCCCTGCATTAGCGCCGAGGCGCCGAGGCGGTTGGCCCCGTGGTCAGAAAAATTGGCCTCGCCCGCAGCGTACAAACCGGGGACGGTGGTCATCAAATTGTAGTCGACCCACAAACCGCCCATCGTATAGTGTACGGCCGGGTAAATCTTCATCGGCGTCTCATACGGGTTGTCCGCCGTGATCTGCTGATACATCTGGAAGAGGTTGCCGTATTTAGCTTCGACCGCCTCGCGGCCCAAGTCTTCGATTTGCTCTGCAGAGGGACTCTCGATGCCTTTGACGTTTGCCGCGGTCTTGCCGTAGCGTTCGATGGCACTCGAAAAATCGAGAAATACAGCTTGGCCCGAGCTGTTCACGCCCATGCCTGCATCACAGCGCTCTTTCGCCGCCCGCGAAGCCACGTCGCGCGGCACCAAGTTGCCAAAGGCCGGGTAACGCCGCTCCAAGTAATAATCGCGATCTTCCTCAACCAGATCAACGGGTTTCAAGGCGCCGCTACGAATCGCCGCTACGTCTTTCTTGTGTTTGGGGACCCAGATGCGGCCATCGTTTCGCAACGACTCGCTCATCAGCGTCAGCTTGCTCTGCGCTTCGTCTGAAACGGGGATGCACGTCGGGTGAATCTGCGTGTAACAAGGGTTGGCGAAGTAAGAGCCCTTGCGATGTGCTTTCCACGCCGCCGATGCATTCGAGCCCATCGCATTGGTGCTCAAAAAGAAGGTGTTGCCGTAGCCGCCCGTGCATAGCACCACAGCGTGGGCGCTGTGGCGCTCAAGTGCCCCCGTAATCAAATTTCGCGCAATGATTCCGCGGCACTTCCCATCAACCACCACCACATCCATCATCTCATGGCGATTGAACATCTCCACTTTGCCTTGGCCGATTTGGCGCGACAAAGCGCTGTAGGCTCCGAGCAACAGTTGTTGACCTGTCTGGCCCTTGGCGTAGAAAGTTCGACTGACTTGCACGCCGCCAAACGAGCGGTTGTCGAGCATGCCGCCATAATCGCGCGCAAAAGGCACGCCTTGCATGACGCATTGGTCGATGATGTTCGCCGACACTTCGGCCAGGCGATGCACATTCGCCTCACGTGAGCGGTAGTCGCCACCCTTAATCGTGTCGTAGAACAAACGGAAGGTGGAGTCCCCGTCGTTCTGGTAGTTCTTCGCTGCATTGATGCCCCCTTGGGCTGCAATAGAGTGCGCGCGTCGTGGGCTGTCCTGGAAACAGAAAGCCTTGACGTTGTAGCCCATCTCAGCAAGCGACGCCGCCGCTGAACTCCCGGCGAGACCCGTGCCCACGACAATCACGTCAATCGATCGTTTGTTGGCAGGATTCACCAGATTCACATGGTTCTTGTGCTGGGTCCACTTGTCGGCCAAGGGGCCTTGGGGAACCTTCGCATCCATCGACGCAGATTGTTTCTGATCACGCATGGGTTCAGCTTTGGGTGACGAAAATGAAAACGACGATTGCCGCAAAGAGGAATGGCACCACCACACTGAAAGTGCGGCCAAAACCACGAATCAAAGGCGTGAACTTGTCAAAACGCAATCCCAATGATTGGAAACTCGACTCGAAACCGTGCCACAGGTGGAAGCCCATCGCCGCCATAGCCACAACGTAGAGCCCTGCAGCCGGCATTGCGTAGAGGTTTTCAGGGCCGAAAAAAGCCATCACCACCGAGTGTAAATCGTGCATCTCAACGCCTTCGACCATCTGCGTCGGCACAACACCGAAGTGCATTTTCCACCAGAAATTTTGCATGTGGACGACAATGAATACAAGCATCACCGTCCCAAGTAGCATCATATTGCGGCTCGACCACCCTGCGTTCTCTGCTGGTCGTTCCTTGGCATAACGCACGGGTCGCGCCCTGCGGTTTTGCACCGTCAATACGACCCCATCCACCGCGTGGAACAAGATGCTGAAATAGGTCAAGTACGACAACAGCTTCACCGCGGGATTTGTCGTCATAAAATGCGCGTATTCATTGAATGCCGTCTGCCCCTGAATTCCGCCAATGAACAGCTGGAGGTTGCCTGCGAGGTGACCGGCAAGAAAGAGGCAGAGAAATAAGCCCGTCGCCGCCATGGCATACTTTTTTGAGAGCGATGAAGAAAGGAGTCCTGACTTGGCCATGTGCAACTTTATTTCCACCACGAAAGTACACCCTGAGGCGACGAGCACGAAGACGGAAATCAGGCCGGCACTGGAGCCTTGTCTAGCATCAACATTTCCGTTGAAACGACCTCAGAAACTGTGCGTGTAACGCCTAGTTTGTCTTCAAATTGACGGTAAACCAACCGCCCCTCAATGGCGATTTCACTGCCCTTTGACAGGTATTTCGCCATGATTTCGGCAAGGGCCCCCCAGGCGATGACATTGTGCCATTGCGTGGTTTCCACCTTGTTGCCCTCGGTGTTGCGGTGCACCTCGTTGGTGGCGATGCGCAGATTGACTTTGACTCGATCTTCGTTCAGTTCGACCCGTTCTGGGTCCTGTCCTAAGCGCCCGATCAAAAGGACGCGATTGCGTAATGCATTCATGATATTAATTGTTAGAATGAGTCGGTAACTTGCAGCCAACTTCTATGCTCACAAAACTTTTGAGCAACCTTTGTATCAACGTTATGGTTTCCTTTATAGTCGTAAGCGCTCAGTAGGCAATTGTTGACGAAAAACCTGTTAAATAATGAAACACCTTACCCTCTTGGCGGCTCTTTTCGCCACCGTCTCCATCTCGGCGCAGACATCTCTAACTCAGGCTGTTGACTTCACCGTCACTGACCTCGACGGCAACGACCACACCTTGTTCGAGTACCTCGACGCGGGTCAATACGTCTGCATCGACTTTTTTGCATACTGGTGCGGCCCCTGTATGGGCACAGCACCATTCTTCACTGAAAACTACCATAATTACGGTTGCAACGCTGGCGCTGTCACCTTCTTAGGAGTGGAATACGAAGGAACTGATGCCCAAACGCACGATTTTGAAGAAGCCTATGCCGGTCAGAACCCTCCTCCTGTTGCTTCAGGTGCAGAAGGTGGTGGTGGTGGTGCGCACTCGGCTTATGGCATTGCGGCCTTCCCAACCTTTATTTTAATTGCCCCTGATGGCAGCATCGTAGAGCAAGACATTTGGCCGATGGGTGATGCCTCTGTTTTGGATGATGCACTGGCATCGTACGGACTTGAGCATATGGCGTGCACTCTCGATATGTCAGAAGAGGAAGGGTTCGCATTTGAGGCGTACCCCGTGCCCGCACGAGATGTTATCAATATGAAGCTCCCCACTGGAGGAGCCAACGTTGAGGTTCTGAACCTTCTGGGTCAATTTATTTTCAGCGCCACCACCACCGACGACCGGATGCGAGTGGATGTTTCATCATGGCCAGCAGGGTCTTACATGCTTCGTGCCACCACTCAGGGCAAGACGGTGACGCAGCACTTGCAGGTGATCGACTGAAAACAAGGTTGAACACGGCCCCGTCTTGCGTGCCGCCCAGCGGCAAGGCTGACTATCTTTGCGGCGCTCCCCTTTGTGGGGGCGCCGCTTTTTTAGCTGCCTTTTTTATGTCGATCTAAGTTCTTCAGGATGACTTCCCGCCCTCCACGCGTTCGATTTGCCCCCAGCCCCACCGGGCCGCTCCACATGGGTGGCGTGCGGACGGCGCTTTACAACTGGCTCTTTGCGCGGGGACACGGCGGCACGTTCATTTTACGCGTCGAGGACACGGACCAAGCGCGATTTGTTGAAGGGGCTGAGCAGTACATCGTGGAGGCGCTGGCGTGGTGCGGAATTTCGCCCGATGAAGGGCCGATCCATGGGCGCGGCAGTGAAGAATTGGGCCAACACGGCCCGTACCGGCAAAGCGACCGGCAGGCGCTGTACGGCCCTTTTGTCGACCAACTGCTAAAGACGGGTTGGGCCTATCGCGCCTGGGACACGCCTGAAGAAACGGCGCAGGCGCGCAAGGCCGCTTCCGAAAAAGGCGAGACCTGGCAGTACGACGCTTCAACGCGTGCGGGGCTGCGCAACGAGTGCGGCTTGAGCACCGAAAAAGTGGCCGAATTGGAGTCCGCTGGAACCCCTTTTGTTGTGCGCTTCAAGGTGCCGGACGACCGGACGGTTCAATTTGAAGACGCCATCCGCGGGAGCGTCAGCATCGCCACATCCGTCATGGATGACAAAGTGCTGATGAAAGCCGACGGCATGCCCACCTACCACATGGCCAATATCGTGGACGACCACCTCATGGACATCACGCACGTGATTCGCGGCGAGGAGTGGCTGCCTAGCGCAGCCTTGCACGTGTTGCTGTACGAGGCGCTAGGCCTGGAGGCGCCCGTCTTTGCGCATCTGCCCTTGATTTTAAAGCCCACAGGGCCGGGCAAGCTGAGCAAGCGCGACGGCGATCAGGGCGGCTTCCCCATCTTCCCTTTGGAGTGGACCGACCCGAAAAGTGGAGCCGTTTCGTCGGGCTACCGCGAGCAGGGCTACACGCAGACCGCCTTTATGAATATGTTGCTGATGCTGGGCTGGAATCCCGGAACTGAACAGGAAATATTCAGTCTTGAGGAGGCCGCCGAGGTGTTCTCGCTTGAACGCGTTATCAAGTCAGGCGCGCGGTTCAACCCAGAAAAGGCGCGCTGGTTCAACGAACAGCATTTGCGGGCAAGTGCCCCTGAGCAATTGGTGGAACCCTTGCAGCAGTTGATGGCCGAAAGCGGCACGACGTGGGATGGAGCACAATGCCTTCAGGTGCTTTCCATGATGCTCGAACGGGTGACCTTTTTGCACGAGATCGCAGATGCTTCATGGCTCCACACAGCGCCGAGCTCATTTGACGCCAAACTTGTCCGCAAGAAGTGGAAGGGGCAGACGCCTGAAGTCTTGGGTAAAGTTTGCGGGGTTTTGTCCGGTTGCGAGCCCTTCAAAGCCGAGGTCATCGAGGCGGACTTTAAGGCTTTCTTGGCAGCGGAAGGTCTGGGATTCGGAGCGGCATTGCTGCCTTTGCGCATCGTGCTCACGGGCGTGGGCGGCGGACCGTCGATGTTTGAGTTTGCTGAGTTTTTGGGGCGAGAGACGACTTTGGAACGGATTGCTCAGGGGGTGGACCGCGTGGAGAAGATCAAAAAATCTGAAGCCTGATGGAACGGCGTGAAAACAAGGGCCGCATTGAAGTCAACGGGATGCGCTTTGAGTCGCACCACGGCTGCATGGACGAGGAGGCCGTCATCGGCGGCGCCTACCGCGTAGACGTCTGCATCGATGTGGACCTGTCGAATTCTATGGCGAGTGATGCCTTGACCGACACCATCGACTACTGCGAAGTGCACCGCATTGCCGCCCAGCAAATGGCCATCCGCTCCAAGCTCATCGAGCACGTCGGCGGCCGAATCGCCCAGGCCCTACGCGATGCTTTGCCCAGCGCCGAACGCATCGAGGTTCGCATCACCAAATACGCGCCGCCCATCGGAGGCGACGTGGCCGAAGTGGCCATCGTCCTGGAAGCTTAGCACCCCAAAATGGCGGCCGAAAATCCGCTTAAATCTGAATCCGTTTAGAGCTGCATTTCGGGGACGGACGACGGGGCGATAAGGACGCCTGCAGTGGCGGCCTTGATGTCGTCGACTGAGACGCCCGGTGCGCGTTCGACCAAGTGAAAGGCCCCGTCACAGATGTCGAGAACGGCGAGGTTGGTCACCACGCGCCGAACGCAGCCCACGCCAGTGAGAGGAAGCGAGCAAGACGGCAGGAGCTTCGACTCGCCGCGTTTGTTCGTGTGCATCATGGCCACGACAATGTTATCCGCCGAAGCGACCAAGTCCATGGCGCCGCCCATCCCCTTGACCAAGCGTCCGGGGATCTTCCAGTTGGCGATGTCCCCGCTTTGAGAAACTTCCATCGCGCCCAAAACCGTGAGCTGCACATGGCGGCCTCGGATCATGGCGAAGGACGTCGCGCTATCGAAGTAGACCGCGCCAGCCAGGGCCGTGATCGTCTGCTTGCCCGCATTAATCAAGTCGGCGTCGACCTCATCATCACTCGGAAACGGGCCCATCCCCAAAATTCCATTCTCGCTTTGAAACTCAACCTGCATGCCCTCGGGGACCAAGTTGGCCACCAAAGTAGGGATGCCAATTCCGAGGTTGACATACGTGCCGTCCTGCAATTCCTGCGCTATACGCTGCGCTATTCCATTTTTATCGAGCATGGCTTACTTGTTCGAAGAGGCGGTTGAGATGGTGCGTTGTTCGATGCGGCGCTCATAATGAGCACCCTGGAAAATGCGTTGGACAAAGATGCCTGGCGTATGGATTTGGTTTGGATCGAGTGCCCCTGCAGGCACGAGCTCCTCCACTTCCGCGATTGTGATGCCGCCGGCCATCGCCATGGCGGGGTTGAAATTTCTTGCCGTCGCTTTGAAAATCAAATTGCCGGCCGTGTCACCCTTCCAAGCTTTGACGATGGCAAAATCAGCTGTCAGGGCCGATTCAAGGATGTGCGGCTTGCCGTCGAATTGGCGAACTTCCTTGCCCTCGGCAATTTCCGTCCCGAAGCCCGCCGGCGTAAAAAAGGCAGGGATGCCGGCTCCTCCCGCCCTGCAACGCTCTGCGAGCGAGCCTTGAGGGATCAAGTCCACATCGAGCTCGCCCGAAAGCATCTGCCGCTCGAATTCATCATTCTCCCCCACATAACTAGCGATCATTTTGCGAATTTGCCGCGCTTTCAAGAGCAGTCCGAGCCCGAAATCGTCCACCCCCGCGTTGTTCGAAATACAGGTCAAATCCTTGACGCCCAGCCTGGCCAATTCTCCGATCGAACATTCCGGAATACCGCACAGACCGAAGCCTCCGAGCATCACGGTCATGCCGTCTTCAATCCCCTGACACGCTGCCTCCACACCGCTCACTGTCTTGTCTAATGCCATCGCTTCCCTGTTTTTCTCGCCGCCTTATTCGAATAAATCATCGTCGTCATCAAAGTCCATCGCACGCGCCTTGATGAGTTGCTCGCAATCGGGCTGTTCTAACACGCCTTCAGGAGGTCTAAATTCCAATGCTTTAAGTCCCAGCGAGGTGTCCGCAAGCGCCGCTTTGATGTAGTAGCCAAAAATGGGCAGGGCCGTATTTGCGCCTTGACCTTGGTGGGTCGTGGAAAAGCGCACCGCAGGGTCCAAGGCACCCACCCACACGCCTGTGACCAATTCCGGGGTCAACCCGATAAACCAGCCGTCCGAGTTGTTTTGAGTCGTGCCTGTTTTTCCGGCCATAGGAATCCGCACCCCGTCGTAATCGCGGTGGTCCAGATCCATGCGCAGGCGCACCCCGGTGCCATGGCGAATTCCTTTTTCTTCGTTATAAGCCCCCGTGATCACCTTTTCCATCATGTTCAACACGCGGTAAGCGGTCGCAGCGTCCAGCCCTTGACGCAGCTCTAGGCGCGGCTCATAAATCGTATTGCCGCGCTTGTCCTCAATGCGCTGAATGAACTGTGGGCGGCGGTGAACACCTCCACCGGCAAACGTGGCATTGGCCGAAGTCACTTCCAATAGATTCAACTCAGCAACCCCCAAAGCGATGGACGGTACGGGGGGGATATAACTCTCAATGCCCATCTCGTGAGCGAGATCCAGCACACGCTGCACGCCGTAATCCTTGATAAGCTTCGCCGTTACCGTATTCATAGAATTGGCCAAAGCATACTCGAGCGTGACCATCTCCCCGTATTCCTCGTCCGAATTGTCCGGGCACCAAGGCGGCTGATCGCCCGGCATATCGATGCACGTCACTTGGTTGGGGACTTCCGTGCACGGGTCCATGCCGTGGCGTATGGCCGTGGCGTATACAAAGGGCTTGAAGGTCGAGCCGACTTGGCGCTTGCTCAAATTCACGTTGTCGTATTGCGACCATTTGTAATCCAAATCGCCAACCCAAGCCTTCACCCCGCCCGACATCGGGTCGAGGCTCACCAGCCCCATGTGCAGCAGCGTCTTTTGGTGGTGGATGCTGTCGATGGGCGACATAATGGTGTCCACCAGCCCGCCTAGGCCCATGACTTGCGTCCGGGTTTTCTGCTTGAAGTTCTTATCAATTTGACGCTTGCTCATCGCCGGCCAAGCGTTCCCACAGCCGCCTTTCTCCGCTCTGCAGTGGTGCACTTCAATACGCTCAACAACCGCACTATCGCCAGTCGCAGCACTGTTTCCTGCGTACGTCCATGCGCTGTCGCGCTGGGCGATGTAGTAGCCGGGGCGTTCACATGCGGGGCACTCCTTTCCGCTCAGCAGACGGTAGCGCCGGCTTTGTGTGATGGCAAAACGCATAATACGTTCACGATCCTCGGGCAAAATTTCGGGGTAAAAAGGCCAATCCCGCCCTGTGGTGTTCCTTAAATCGTCCCACAAATCTTCTTGCAACTCGCCCTTGACGTGGCGCACGGCACCCTGTTCTGCGTAGCGCTGCAAACGGGCGTCGATTGTCGTGTGGATCACCAAGCCGTCCCGGTACAAGTCATAGCCCGAACCGTCGGCCTTGGCAATCTTCAGCAGCCCCTCGGCGTCTTTCTCCTCGAGAAGCCCGCGCACGTGCTGGCGCAACATCTCGCGAAAATGAGGGGCAAGCCCCTCGGCATGGCTCACTTTGTGATAGCTCAGGCCCAAGGGCAAGGCCTGCACGCTATCGCGCTCGGCCTCGGTCAACACGCCGTAGCGATGCATTTGGCTGAGAACCGTTGACCGTCGGCTCTCTACACGTTCTGGCCGGCGCAAAGGGTTGTACAGGGCGGAGTTCTTCAGCATCCCTACAAGCATGGCCGACTCGTGCAGCTCGAGCTCATCAGCCGTTTTTCCAAAGTAAATCTGTGCTGCGCTTTGTATGCCCACCGCTTGGTTCAAGAAGTCGTACCGATTCAAGTACAGCCCGATGATCTCATCTTTTGTGTACTGCCGCTCGAGCCGGGTGGCGATAATCCACTCGCGGGGCTTCTGCAAGACCGCTCGCTCAAAAAATCCTGAGCTCATATACGACTCGGTGAACAGGAGCTTGGCCAATTGTTGGGTGATCGTGCTGCCGCCCCCGCGTTTGCCCATATACACGATTGCGCGCGCTAGGCCCTTGAAGTCCACACCCGTGTGGCCCTTGTAGCGAACGTCTTCCGTGCAGATGAGGGCTTGCACCAAGCCCTCGGGCAGCGACTCAAACTTGACATCCGAGCGGTTTTCTTGGTAGTAGCTGCCTAAGATTTGACCGTCTGAGCTGTAAATGCGTGTCGCCAGATCGGTTCGGGGGTTGGCCAATGTTTCCGTGTCAGGCAAATCGCCCGAAGCCGCAATGGCCAGCAGCGCTCCAAGTCCCAACACCGGCGAAAGCAAGGCGGCCCATAACAACGCGGACCACCAACGGCTGGGTCGGGCGGGCGCAACCGGCAAAACGGGAGGCGCTTGATGTGCTGCGCTGTCGTTATTCAGGGGAGGGATTGGCATAAAATTCCAACGGCACAAGCCGGCTCATATTGGGCGGCAAGTTCGTCTAACATTGAATAACAGCGATGCGGTACGGCGGTCGGATTGCTCGATTAACTTCGCGGCCGCCAAGCCTCTGCGCAACGCCATGGAAATTCTAATCAAAGCCACCCAATTTTTGATGAGCCTCTCGCTGCTCATCGTCCTCCACGAGCTCGGACACTTCATCCCCGCCAGGCTTTTCGGCATCCGCGTAGAAAAGTTCTATTTGTTCTTTGACGTGAAGTGGTCGCTTTTTAAGAAAAAAATCGGCGACACCGTGTATGGCGTCGGCTGGCTGCCGCTGGGGGGGTACGTGAAAATTGCGGGAATGATCGACGAGTCGATGGATCTCGAGCAGATGGGAAAGCCCGCGGAACCGTGGGAATTCCGCTCTAAACCGGCCTGGCAGCGCATCATTGTAATGCTAGGCGGTGTGACCGTGAATTTCCTGCTCGCCGTCTTGATTTACGCCATGACCTTTTTTGTGTGGGGAGACAATCAGTTGCGCAACGATGGGCTGCCCTATGGCCTTGCTTTTGCGCCGGCGCTGATTGAAGTGGGCTTCCAAGATGGCGACCGCATCGTCGCGCTCGAAGGCGAGACGGTGGAATTTGCAGACGACATCCGCCGCCGCATCTTGAGCAAGGCTGTGCACCATGCCACCGTTGAGCGAGGTGGAGCGCCGATTGACATCGCCTTCGAGCAAGAACTCGGCGGAATCATCGTCGATCAGAAGATCAAGGACGCCTTCCAAGTCAACTTCCCCACCATCGTCAAAAAAGTCACCTCATCATCAGCCCAGGATGGCGGCTTGCAGGTCGGCGACAAGATTGTAAGCGTGGCCGGTGAAAGCACCGCCTACTATCTCGGGCTAAAAGCAGCGCTCATGGATGTTGCAGGTGAGCCGGACGTAGCGGTTGGTGTGGAGCGCGAAGGCGCCCGTTTGGAATTGGCCATCGACGTCAGCGAAGACGGCCTATTGGGCTTCAATGCTCGCACGGCCGACGATTTTGAAGACTTCGGTTACGAGCACGTCGAATACGGCGCTGGCGCCTCGCTGGTGGGCGGCTGGAACAAAACCGGCGCCCAACTCACGGGCTATGTCAACTCCATGCGCTTTCTCTTCAAAAAAGGCGGCGCACAGCAGCTCGGCGGCTTCATCACCTTGGGGAGTATTTTCTCGTCAACGTGGGATTGGCACAGCTTCTGGAATATCACCGCCTTCTTATCGATCATCCTCGCCTTTATGAACCTTCTGCCCATCCCGGCCCTGGACGGTGGTCACGTGATGTTCCTGCTTTACGAGTTGGTTTCCAGACGCAAACCCTCGGACAAGATTATGGAGTACGGGCAATTGCTCGGCTTAATCTTTGTCGGCGGCTTGTTACTTTTAGCCAACGGCAACGACCTGTGGCGCTGGGCCACGGGCCAATACTGACCATCAATTCGGACTATCAATGCAATTGAACGCGATTCTATGCACGGCCACCGCCGCCCCTTTAAGCACCTACACTCTGGTGATCGGCGGCTCACTCGTGCTGATTGCGTCTTATTTAATCTCCCGCTTCTCTCATAAGACCAATATCCCCAGCCCTCTCATCTTGATTGCCTTGGGTATGGTTTTGAAGGTGGCCATGGAACGGGCCGGTTGGGGTTCGGTGCCGAACCAAGATTTGGTGCTCGAAGTGCTGGGCACCGTCGGGCTGATTTTCATCGTGCTGGAGGCGGCGCTCGATTTAAAGCTCAGCCGGGACAAAGCTGGGATCATCCTCAAGAGTTTATTCGCTTCTGTGCTGGGCTTGGGACTAACCGCTGGAGTCGTGGCGTGGATATTCACAAGCGCTTTGGGTATGGGTTGGGCGCAGGCCTTCGTTTATGCCATTCCACTGGGCATCCTCTCGAGCGCAATCATCATCCCGTCGGTGGGCGGTCTGCCTGAACGTGAACGCGAATTTGCCGTGTACGAGAGCACCTTTTCAGACATCGCCGGCATCATGGGATTCTACTTGGCTATCGGCATCGCAGAAGGCGGCGAAGCGAGAACGGCTGTGGGCGAATTCGGTGTCAACTTCGGCCTGACAATCGCCCTTGCTTTCGTCCTGGGTTACGCTCTGTTGCTGGTGTTGCAGCGAATCCGTTCCGGCGCTCGACTCGCACTGACTCTGAGTGTTCTACTGCTGATATACAGCATACAGAAGCTGGCCGGACTCTCTCCCCTCATTCTGATTCTGCTCTTTGGGCTGATGGTGGGCAACCCCAAACTGTTCTTCCCTGGGCGACTGCGTAAGCACATCGACCCGGACCGGCTCCATGACATCCACGAGGACTTCCACTTGGTAACCTTGGAAAGCGCCTTCGTCGTTCGCACGTTCTTCTTCGTGATGTTCGGTGTGTCCATTGCGCTCGCCTCGCTGGCCGATGCTGCGCTGGTGCTGATGTCGCTTGCCATTTCCGTGGCCATTTACATTATCCGTTGGTTGGTGCTGGCCGTGTTGATGCGGGGCACCAAGGGCTCATTGCTGTGGCTTGCGCCGCGCGGGTTGATCACCATTTTACTGTTCTTTCAAATTGGATCGCATCACGTCGAATTGGTCAACCCTAAGTTCTCTGAAGGCGTGTTGTTGGTGGTCATATTCAGTACAAGCATCGTGATGGCGGCCGCGTTGATTCGACGAGGATTGGACGTGGCACCCTCGATTGAAGTGGGTGAGACAGAGCTTGACACCGAGAACGTTGAGCCGGACGGCGAGGAATAGCGAACTTTTTATCATCTTCGTCGTGCATTTAAATTCAGAACTGGCGAACCGGGCAACACGATGGAACATCTCGACCTCGAACACCTCAAGAACATTGTCGGCGACAACCCTGATTTTCTTATTCAGGTGCTCGAGATTTTCTTGAAGAGCGCCCCGATAGATTTGGCGGCCTTGCACGTGGGTGTGGGTGAACGCGATCCCGAGGTCATCCGGTTTCACGCCCACAAGTTGAAAAGCGCCTGCGGAGCCATCGGTTTTAACGCAGCGTTCGATCGCTTCAAAGAAATTGAAATGCTGGCCCGAGCCGGCGACCCCGACGGGCGCATCCCCACCGAGCTTTCCACGGCTGACGCTTTGTGCGCCTTGTGTATTAACGGCATGCCCGCCGAACTTGACAAGTTGCGCGGTACGGTTTAAGCCGACTTATCTTCCTGCAACTCGGCGAGTGGCAAGGCATATTTTAAAGTGTAACGGTCGCCCCGCCACCGCAACACCCAACCGCTCTTCTCAGCATGCATCAAGCGTCCGCGCAGCTCTGAAACACGACATCGCGGCTTCAAGGTGTTCAGAATTGTATCCAAATCACGGGGCTCTTTCAAATCAAGAGCGCCGAGCAGACGAAGGTCGGCCGAGGTGAAATTCCGTGCAGGCGGATCATGCTTATCATCCCAACCAAAAAGACGAATCAAGGACTCCGCGCTATTAAATGGCGTCGCTTTGTTCTCGGCTATCAAATCTGCATTGCCCTGAAAAACGGGGTCGCACCAGCCGGGACTCGCGGCGAAGACGTTGCGGTTGTATTCATGGCCCATGCGCGCCGTGATCTTGGTGCCGCTTTTTGAAAGGGCCTCCACCACCACAATGTTCATGCAGAGCCCGGCAATGATGCGGTTTCGCGTGGGGAAGGTGAAGGCGCTGGCCCCTTGTCCGGGGGGGTGCTCTGAAATCCAGCATCCGTTTGCATCAAGGATACGGTTGGCGAGGCGGGTGTTGGCAACGGGGTGGACGGCATGGAGGCCGTGGGCGAGGCAGGCCGCCGTGGGCAGGCCGGCGGCCAGAGCGGCTTGGTGTGCCCACGCGTCAACGCCCGAAGCCATGCCACTGACCAGCGTGATTTCGTGGGGTGCGAGGGCGGCCATGATTTCCTGGGTGATCTGCTGAGCACGGGGGGAGGCCTTGCGAGCGCCGACAATGGCAACCGTCTTGCGGCAGTGCACCGCAGAAAGGTCCCCGCGCCAATAAAGCAACGGCGGGGGATCCGAGATTTGCGCCAACAGCTCGGGGTAGCCCTTGTCGCGAAGTGAAACGACCCCGAGGTCCAGATTGAGGGCCTCGGCGCGTGCCCACGTTTGCTCGGCCTTTTCTAGGGCGCTGGCAACCCGGGCAGGCGGTTGCTGGTCCAACTCGGCTTCAAACGACCAGTTGGAGTCGAGCAGTTTCTCGCGAAAGGCGGCCGGTTTATTCAGGTGAAAGGCCGCCATCAATTGAACCGGTGAGGCCAGCGAAGCTGAAGCGCCCAGAGGAAGATCATTGTGCATGGCGGCAAGGTGGACGGACTCAACGCGGAATGGCGCCTGAATGGCCGCGCTTTTGCCGGCGTGCCGGTCGGCTTTGTAAATGTGATTTTAAGAACGCCGTACATTGGGGGCCATGCTGCGATTCACACTTTGCAAACGCATCCTTTGCGTACTGGCGCTCGGCGCCACGCTTCCAGTTTCATCCCAAGTTTTGACAGGCCGCATCACCGATGCTCAAACCCAGTCGACGCTGCCAGGGGCGACGGTTCAAGTGCTCGACGCGGCGGGAGAAAATCTCGCCGGAGCGCTCACGAATTTGGACGGCCGCTATGAATTGGACTTCTCTCTTGTGCCCAAATTCAAGCCCTTGACATTGAAAATTGGCTTTATCGGCTACGAGGCTCGGATCGTGAGCCAATCTTTCGGCGAGGGGAACCTGGTGTACGACGCAGAGCTCAGCGAGAGCGTGTTGACCCTTGGCATTGCGGTGGTTTCGGCCGGGCGGTATGAGCAGAATTTGGAGGAGGTCAGCGTCAGTATTGAGATTATGCCGCCGGCGCTGGTCAAGCAAGGCAGCACCACGTCCGCCAACCAGTCCCTTGGGCGCACGCCCGGGGTGAATATTGTCGACAGCGAACCGCAAATTCGTGGTGGAAGTGGCTACAGCTTTGGAGCCGGCAGCCGAGTAGCCGTGTTGCTTGATGGTATGCCTGTACTCAGCGGCGACGCTGGGCGGCCCACTTGGGGGTTCCTTCCTGTAGAGAATATCGACCAAATTGAAGTGGTCAAAGGCGCGGCGAGCGTGCTGTACGGCAGTTCAGCTTTAAGCGGTGTCATCCATTTCCGGACGGCCTACCCGGGCGCCGAGCCGCTAACGCGCGTAAGCCTGCAGCACGGCTTGTACGACTCCCCTGGTGAGGGCCACCAGTATTGGGATGGATCCCGAATGGAAAGCGCCGTCCAATTCCTCCACACCCGCAGAAGCCCCAGTGGGGATGCCTTGGTCATCGGCGGCCAATGGCTCGGCAGCGACGGGTACAAAGGCCCAGAAATCGATGACGCCACAAGCCTTCCCCACGGCCGGCCCTACAACCCCTTCACCGTTGATCACTTCGGTGCCGAGAAACAACTACGCCTCAACGCTTCGTGGGACCGTGCACCCGCTGAAGGCCGCTGGGGATACGGCATCCGCTCAAACATGGTCAGCGGGGAATCGCTCTCGACGATGATTTGGTCGGACGCCGACACTGGCTTTTACAACGCCCTGAACGGCGCCTCCTCGCGGACCATTCAGCGCATGATCACCGTCGATCCGCACGCCGAACGCGTAGGAGATTTGCTCACCCACAACGTCCAGGGCCGCGTGATGCACCTCGACAATAACAACGACAACGATCAAGGCAACACCTCCACCACGCTGACGGCCGAATACCGCGTCGCCTACCACACCGAGAAGCTGAACGTGACAGGTGGTTTCACTGGAATGCACACGGGGAGCGTATCAGAGCTGTACAGCGCCGCAGCGATAGACACCACTGATTCTGGCGCCGCCATTCATAAAGTGGACAACGCAGCAGGCTACCTGCAAGCAGACCTCAAGCCGCATGCGCGCCTGAACTTGACTGTGGGCATGCGTTATGAAGCCTTCAAAATCGACACCGCTTCTGATGCCCAACCCGTATTTCGTTCTGGGCTGAACTACCGCTTAGGACAGGGCACATTTATACGTTCGAGCTTCGGTCAAGGCTACCGCTTTCCCTCCATCGCCGAGCAGTTCATCACCACAGAAGTGGGCGGCATCAATGTTTTCCCCTCCCTCGATCTGTCGCCGGAGCGCTCTTGGAATGCTGAAATTGGAATCAAACAAGGTTTCAAATTCGGAGCAGACGGGCAATGGAAGGGCTACCTCGACGCGGCTGTTTTCATGCAGCGCTTCGAAGATTACATCGAGTACACTTTCGGATTTTGGGGCCCGGGGAACACCCTCGCAGACATCGGATTTCGCAGCGTAAACACCGGCCCGGCTCAGGTGCGCGGTTGGGAGATATCGACCATGGGGCAGGGCCGAACAGGGTCGTGGGAGGTGGATTGGCTCATCGGTCACACCCACATCGACCCGCAAAGCCTGGAGCCAGACAGCGTGTATGCCACGTTTCCAAACGGTTCAGGCGACGCATCTTTCACCAATACGAGCTCCAATCCTCAGGGCAATGTATTGAAATACCGAATCATCGACGGATTCCGTGCCAACATCCGCGCCACCCATTCCTCGGGGTGGAGTTTTGGATGGAACGCCTCTTGCAACACGAAAATCCAGAATATCGACCTCGCCTTTTTGGCCCTGGACCCCATCATCGGCTACGGGCTGACCGAGTGGTTTGAGGCGCGGCCCGACAAGTTGTGGCTGCACGGGGTTCAAGTGGGAAAGGAACTGGGTGAAGGCCACAAGATTGAGTTGAACATTCGCAACATCGCCAACAAGGTGTACTCGCTACGGCCTTTGGCGGCTGAGCCGAACCGCATGTTCGTGCTGCGATACACTTTGCAGGTTTGACCGGCGTAGCAGGCATCATTCCAGCCCGCTGGGGCAGCTCGCGCTTGCCCGGCAAGCCGCTGGCACTGATAGGGGACGAACCCATGGTGGTGCACGTGTGGCGCAAAGCGGTAGCCAGCGGTGTGTTTGACGAGGTACTAGTGGCAACAGACCATCCGGACATTGCGAGCGCGGTGCTCGAGGCGGGCGGGCGCGTGGCCATGACGCGCGATGACCACGCCAGCGGGACGGACCGCTGCGCCGAGGCCGCCGAGCTGCTCCACAACAAGGAAGCGGCCATCATCAATATTCAAGCAGACGAGCCCTTTGTGGACGGCGGCCATTTAGCGGCCTTGGCGGACGCTTTGCGCCGAGATGTAAGCCGCCAGGGGAGCGAAAATCCGCCGGTGGCAACCCTCTGCCGCGTCCCACGGCCCGGCGAACTTGAATCGCCCAACCGCGTAGTGGCCCTGCCCCAGTCCGGCCACAAAGACCCGGTTCTCGCGAGGAAATTCACCCGAGATGCTGACCTCGATCCGTTGGCCCGCATTCACATTGGCATCTACGGATTTAGAGCCGGAATACTGCCTCAATTGGCCCAACTTCAGCCGAGTGAAGGCGAGGTGCGCGAACGACTAGAACAGCTGCGTTGGCTTGAAAACGGCTATGAAATTCAGCTGATTGAAGTCGATATGCGCGAAGAGCCGCCCGCGGTGGATACGGCTGAAGACCTTGAAAATGCTCGAATTTGGTGGGGAAAAAGTGGTGGACGAAGATTCTCAAAGTAGGCCGTAACTTCGGCGCACGATGCAAGCGACGCACAGCGACAATACGTTCATTCTTCGCGCACTTCATTTGCTGCTTCACACCAATGATTGTGTGGTGATTCCGGGCATAGGCGGCTTTATGACCCACGCCGTCAGTGCGCAGTATGACGCGCAGCGTCAGGAGTGGATTCCGCCCACGCGTGACATCGTCTTCAACCCCCGTTTAGCAGTGCGCGACGGTATTTTAGAGCAGGAGTTGCAACGCGCTTGCGGGATCAATTTCTCCAAAGCTGCGGCTATTATCAGCCGTGAGTCGGACCAATTGCTCGCCGCTCTCAACGCAGGTCAAAACGTGGAACTCGACCGACTCGGACGCCTGCACAAAAGTGAGGATGGCACCGTACGATTCCACCCTGTGGCGCGGCTTTCCGAGCAATATGCTCCGCTGGGACTCCGGCGCTTGGCTTGGCCCACGGGCCCACAGGCAACGCGTGCTACGGAGGCGCACCCCGAGGAGACTGAAAAGCAGACGCCAGTGATCGCGCTGCCTACGTGGTGGCGCGCAGCAGCGGCGGTGGCTTTGCCCATAGGATTGGCCGCGACGATGCTATTGCAGACGCCCGGATCCAGCCAGTTGCGCTTGCTGGATTGGCACCCGGTGGCCAGCGCTTTTTCGCCCCGACTTTCAGGGGAAGACATTCGCTTTCAACCCGTTGATTCACAGACTAATTACGACTTGATGGCTGGCGAGTCGACCGTTCCGGGCTTCTCCTTTCACCAAGACGCACTGCATCCCGACGGCGCAGTGGTGGTGGAACAATTGAGTGCGGACCGCTTGCATACCGAGCTGTATGCAACGGCAGGCATTGAGAGGGGCTGCTTTCACCATGTGGTGGCCGGGGCCTTTTCAAAGATGCGCAACGCTCGGAGACTTGCTCGCTCGCTCAAGGCGGCCGGGCGCGAGAGCTCATTGCACGCAGGGCGGCGCGGCTTGACGCTTGTTAGCGCAGGTTGTTTCACAGACAAGGGACACGCCCTGGTCTACCGCGATGAACTTTTAAGAGATCACGCCATTTCAGGTGCTTGGGTATGGACGCCTCATCGCTAAATCCAGCAACCATTCGCAACATCGTCCTGGACTTCGGGGGCGTGCTTTATGATATAGACTACACCGCTCCGGCACGGGCCTTTGCTAAATTGGGTTGGAGTTCCTTTGTAGACGACTACGCAAAAGGTGCACAAAGCGAACTGTTCGACGGGCTGGAGATCGGATCCATTTCCGAGGGAGAATTCTTGAAGGTCTTGGGCACGCGATGTGCCCCCGGCACGCTGCCCTCTGAGGTGCTCAGCGCGTGGAACAGTATTTTGATAGGACTACCGGAACGAAGCTTGAAGACTCTCGACGTGTTGTCCCTGAAATACAAGCTCTATATCTTTTCAAATACCAATGCCATTCATGCCCCGGTCTTCGAACGGCAAATCGCTGAAATCTATGGGCGCGGCGTCTTCCCGGACTACTTCCAAGATATCGTCTATAGCCACCGATTCGGAATGCGAAAGCCGGACCCAGCAGCATACAAGGCGTATGCAGAACAATTCCATTTAGCCCCGGGCGCCACACTTTTTGTGGACGACTCCATGCCCAATGTAGAGGGCGCACGCCGAGCGGGTTGGCATGCATTGCACCTCGATGTGAATCGTGACCACCTGCAAGAACTGCTCACGCGGAACGGGCTGATATGACAAATGTCATCGCATTAAGCGACCGCTGTCACTCAAAATAGAAAGGCCCCATCCCATTTTTGTGTCGTGATGCGATTCACAACTGCAAGCATGGTTTTGGTTCTTGCAACGATTTGGTTTAGAAAGCCCTCTGAAACGTCAGAGGGCTTTTTTATTGCTCTGACTTTCTTTATCAAGCTTTTTGCCACCCCACTCAAAGTTGATGCGGGTTGACACTTGGACGGCGCCTCGATCAAGGGGAGCAAAGGCCGGCAGGGCATTGGTTGTGGAGAGTGACCAGCGCACCGGGCCAGCCCGCACGGAGAAGCCGCCGCCGAGCAGCCACTGCTCAGAGTCGAAGAATTGGCCTGAGAGGTGAAGTGAAAAGTGGTCGCTGACCCGAAAGTCTCCCGCAGCACCGATGCTGTAGAAATGGGCCCTCCACACCGTTTTACGCGCTACGAATGCGGAAATGGTGGAGCGCTCACCAGGGGCGTAGTGCACAGCGGCGTGCAGTCGGCCGATCGGAGCTGAGGTGAAAGTCGCATCACCGGCCAAGTCGGGTGTCCAAGACAAGGCCAATGAATCGAGGAACTGATCGGTGGTTGAGGTGGCCGACGAATCTTCAAGGACTTGCAACAGGTCGAGGCCTTCAAATCGAAAGGACTGCGGATCCAGGCGAATCGCTGTGGCGTGGTTGTCCCAGCGGATGCTGCCCAGGCCCGTGGCGGCTGCATCAAACTGCCATTTTGGAGCAAAGTCCCACAACAGGCCCAAATCAACTGAAACGCCCGAGGCAATGGGGGATTCCATGGGATTGAAATCATCTAAAGCGTCGAAATTCAAAGAATCCGCACCGTCCACATACAGGGGAACGCCTGCCGAGCGAATGTCCAGCGAGCCGTCAAAATCCCAGGCGTAGTCCAGCGGATCAGTCGTCCAGCCGGCGCGACTGGTGAGTGTGTTAACCGCTCCAATGCCCATCAAATAATGAGCGCCCAGCCCCACGCGAAGTTTTCGTTCAGAGAGGTCAACGGATGCCGTAACCGCGTGGTCCAGGTAGGTCTGGGCATACACCCCGAAGCCGTCAAGTGACAAGCGTTGGCCGATCATATCCGGGTGGGCGTTGCCTCGCCATGCCAATTCAAGCAAGCCCTTGGGGTAACTCACGCGCTGCTCAATTTGGGCGCTGGTGCTGTAGCTGAAGGCCCAATCCGAACCGGAACGCGAACGCGAGCGGAACCCGAACCCCAAAATGGGCACCTCAAGATCCAGCACCTCGTGCTCAACAAGGTCGAGGCGTTCCACAAAGCCCTCAATATCAACGGCTCCTGCGTCGCTGACCACCTGACCGTGGGTCGGCCCGGAATGAAAGGCCGAAATAGACAAGCCGGATAGGCCGGGGAAGATCAAGTGACCGCCAGAGAAGGGAAGGCTGGCAGGGTTCGACCAGCCGCCCGTATGCGGATAGCCCATGGGGGCTGCTTCAAACTGGGCTGATAGCGCAAGCGGAGTGGAGACCAGCAGTAGCAGGGTCGCACGAGTCAAAAGCGCGAATAAAGGGGGGCTAAAGCTCGACATGAACGTAAAATTTTGCTCCCAGCTCGACTTTTAACTCGGCCGTTTCAGTGATGGCCGCATGGACCCCCGAGGCGGATTGGCTCGAGCGGGCCCGCACCCGCAATCCGATGTGCGTCACATCCGAGAGGACTTCTGCTCGCACCGCGTCAAAAGGAATGTCAACAATGGCCACCGCAACAGCCGTTGGCAGGCCCTGCGCGTCAATCGGAGCAGCGGCCAACAACGGCACTTCTTCAGCCGCCAAGCTGTCTAGCGCCGTGCCGGTGGAGTCCAGTAAAAGGAGTTGAAGCTCCGCCCCAAAAGGCAATCCGTTGGTTGTAATGATGCGCAATTCAAGGGAGTCCACTTCATCGGGCCACTCCACGTCGGCGTTCAGCACAAGGGTGTCGCGGAAGGTGAGCCCGTGGAGGCGTGCCCTCAGTGGCAGACGTGCCGCGGCTGAAATCTCCAGCTGGGCGTCGGCGGTTATAAAGTTGGGGGAGGACGGCGGGGGCGGCCCGGTGGGGTTCAGGGCGGCGCGCACAGCCAGAACCAGATGCCGTGGCTCCGGACCGATCACAGCAGGAAGCGATGAGTTGGATTCGTCAATCAAGACCGATGATTCGCCGGGGAGGCCCCAAGGAGAGGCCGCTGCAGGGACCGTCCAGCTGCCCGCAAAATTCAGGTCGGTCGTTGCCCCTGTTTCGATCACGGCGCTGTACGCCTGCGTGGAGTCAAAGAGCAAGGGCACGCCAAAGCCATTGACAGCGTGCAGTACAAGCTCAGCGCGCTCCATATCGAGGGCCTCGACTGAAAATCGGTCGTCAAACAAGGCGAGTTTCAGCGAGTCCTCATCAAGGGCTACGGTCGCCGATCCAAAATCGCCCCAAGCCGCATCAAAGAAGAGATTCGTCAAGGACATCTGCACCTCGACGCCCTCCCCTGCAACAGATGACCAAGCGGCGTTGTTGGACAGTACAATTGCACCGGCAAGCACCATGGCGTGCTCAATACCGCCAGCCACATCGTCGTGCTCGGGCAAAAGCCGCCACCCTGAAAGGTCCAACTGAAGCGTTTGAGGCTGACCAACGGGCGAATTGGCCGCATCATACGCCCAAGTCCAGGGCGTATCGTCGGGTGCAATAAGGCCCGGAAGCCCCCAATCGATCGTTAAATTTTCTCCCGTTGTAGCCGTCACCGAAACCTCCAAAAATCCGGAAGCCAAGAGGATCTCGTCAATCCGCGCATCGCCCCATTGCATCTCAAGCAGCCAGGCCGCCGTGTCGGTTAAATCCACGCTGATGGGCTCGGGCAAGGCGTCGATCGCCAGCGCCATCGCATCGTCTAAAGCAAAGCCCTCCGCACCATACCACCACGGCAAATACAGCGATGTATCGGCTGCCAACGCCCCCAAAGGGCCGGACCACACCAAATCCAGCACACCTCCATCGCCGACTTCCACGCCGAGGCCCTGGCCGTCGGAAGCCGAACTGTCCTCGATTGCTTCGAGCACCTCTTGCACGCCGAGTTGGGCCTCACCAAGCGGAACCGCCCACTGCTGATAGGCCGTGGGAAAGGTGTACGATTCTGGGGGCTTGCGGCAACTCGAAAAAAAAGCCGAAAGCACCAGAATCAGGGCCAGCGATTGCGCCAAGCCCGAAAAGGAAAAGTCTGGTAAGCGAAAGGACATGCTCCAAAGGAACGTGAAAAAGGCATCGACCGTTACGTCAGAATCCGCCTATTCCACCTAGCGCCCTTACTCTGTAATGCCCTCCAAATCCAATATGAAGGCGTACTCTAAGGCCGTCTCGTGAAACCTGCGGAAACGCCCTGAAGCGCCGCCGTGACCGGCTTCCATGTTTGTCTTGAGCACCAATCGCGCATCGCCCGAGCGCTCAGCACGGAGCTTGGCAATCCATTTGGCGGGCTCCCAATATTGGACTTGACTGTCCCAATAACCGGTGGTAATCAACGTATGGGGGTAATCCATCGCTGCAACATTGTCATAGGGCGAATAGGCCTTCATGTAGGTGTAATACTCCGCGTCTTTCGGATTGCCCCACTCGTCAAACTCCCCGGTAGTCAGCGGAATAGACTCATCGAGCATCGTGCTCACCACGTCGACAAAAGGCACGGCAGCCACCACGCCGTTCCATAGGTCAGGCGCCATGTTCATCACCGCGCCCATCAACAGCCCCCCGGCCGATCCGCCCATAGCGTACAAATGCTCTGGGGAAGTGTAGCCCTGGTCCACCAAAGCCCGTCCGCAGTCAATAAAGTCCGTGAAGGTGTTCATCTTCTTGAGCAGCTTGCCGTCTTCATACCAATGCCGGCCCATCTCTTGGCCTCCACGGATGTGGGCAATGACATACACGAAACCGCGATCCAGCAATGACAAGCGCACGCTTGAGAAGTACGGGTCCATGCTCGAGCCATACGACCCGTAGGCGTACAGCAGCATCGGCGCCTGCCCGTTCTTTTCAAGGCCCTTGCGGTAGACGATGCTCACAGGCACCTGCGCGCCGTCACGGGCGGTCAGCATTTTTCGCTCCGAGGCGTAATTCTCTGGCGCAAAACCCTCGTCGAGGACCCGCTGTTGCTTGAGCAACTCCCGATCGCCCGTGCGCATATTGAAGTCATACGTCGAATTCGGCGTGGTCATCGACGTGTAGCCGTAGCGCAAAATCTCGGTGTCAAAGTCGGGGTTCGCTCCGGTGTAGGCCATGTACGCCGGGTCCTGGAAGGTCATGTAGTCGTCGCGACTGCCGTCCCAGGTCTTCACGCGGATTTGCGTCAGCCCCTCTTTACGCTCGCTCACCACGAGATAGTTCTTGAACATATCCACACCCTCGAGCAAGACATCGGCCCGGTGAGGAATCACTTCTTCCCAATGCTCCAAGCCCGTTTTATCCAAGCCCGTGCGCATCAAGCGGAAGTTCTTCGCCTCGTGATTCGTCACGATGTAGAAATGATCGCCATAATGCGAAATCCCGTATTCCAAATCCTGCGTGCGGGGTTGGATAACCCGCCAATCCCCGTTCGGGTCATCAGCTCGAAGCACTTGCCATTCACTCGAAAGCGTGGAGTAGCTCCCGATGATGAGGAACTCGTCCGTCTTTGATTTGCCCACAAAACACGAGAAGGTCTCGTCTTTTTCCTCAAAGACCAGCACATCATCTGAAGTCGGCGTGCCGAGCACGTGCCGGAAAATTTGGTTCGAACGCAGGGTTTGCGGGTCCTTTTTCGTGTAGAATAATGTCCTGTTATCCGCCGCCCACGTTGCGCCGCCCGTGGTTTGGGGGATGCGGTCGGAGAACACCTCGCCCGTCTCAATGTTCTTCACCTGCAAAGTGTACTCCCGGCGACTCACCGTATCGATGCCGTAGACCATCATGGTGTTGTCCGGGCTCACCGCACCGCCGCTCATAGCGAAGTAGTCGTGCCCTTCAGCCAGTTCATTCTGGTCCACCATAATTTGCTCGTCGGCGTCCATCGAGCCGAGTTTTCGGCACCTGATCGAATACTCCTTGCCGTCCTCATACCGCGTGTAATACCAATACCCATGGTCCTTCACTGGAACGCTCTGGTCGTCCTTTACAATCCGCCCCACAATTTCATCAAACAAGGCCTTTTGAAAGCCCTCGGTGTGTTTCATGACGCCTTCGGTGTAGGCATTCTCAGCATTCAGATAGTCCAGCACGTCCTGCGTTTGCCCGTCGGGCGTCTCGGCCTTCTTCTGTTCGTCACTCAAGCGCATCCAGAAATACGGGTCCACGCGCGTATCGCCGTGAATTTCCAGCACGCTGTCTTGCGTTTTCGCCACCGGAGCTTGGGACAGTTCGGCGTCAGAAGTTGAAGTGCTTTTGTTCATTGTAGGTCCTTGGCAGGCGGCGAAGATAACCGCTATTAATGCGGCACTAAGGGAGGTCAATGCAGCTTTTGCTACAGAAAATCGTACGGTCATGGTCAATAGGTTCAAAGGTTTGCCTTTTAAGAGCTGAAGGGCAATCGGGGACCAAATCTAATTCGAATTGCACTACAAAAAGGGCTATAAAAATCGAGCCCCCTGACGTTTCAGAGGGCTCAACCAAAAACCAAATCGTTGCAAGAACCTAAACCATGCTTGCGCGTGAGGGGAAAAAGCCGAAGCGTTGACGCCTCACATGCCAAAGATGCGAACATGGTTTGCTTGTGGAAGTGACACAGGTCGCTTGCGACTGTGACTTTTGTCACACGGGTTCACGGGTCCCTTGGCGCAGTTCAGGCAAGCAGTTGAGGTGAGCAGTTCAGGCCGTCTCGACCTCCTCGATCATAAAGGTGAAGCCCTCCATGATGGGGTTTGCAAGGAGCTTCTCACAGGCCTGACTCACCAGCGCGCGAGCGGCCTCTGCATCGTCCGCCTCCACCGTCAAGGTGATGTGCTTTCCAATGCGGACCTCGCCAATCTGGGGCAAGCCCACGTTTGACATGTTGTTCGAGACGGCCTTGCCCTGGGGATCAAGAAGTGAAGGCAGGGGCATGATATCGATGGCGGCGTGAAATGTCATGGCTCTATGGGGCTTAAGCTGTGCGAGTCTAACGGGCGATGCGTCTAATTTCGAAGGTGCTGGCGCGAAGACCAGCTCCAAATCGGGTACAAAGTTAGGGCAACAAGCGCCCCCCAAACGGGCGAACCCGTCAAGATTTCTGACGTGACCAAGAGCACGAGCGCCGTGGCGAGAAAGCCTCCGCGAATCCAATCGAGCGTCCGGTTCTCGCCCCAATGCTTGAACGACAAGAACGGCATCCGCGAAATCATCAACAGCGGCACCGCAACTGTTCCCGCCAACACGCCGCCCAGCAACCAGCGGCTCCCGTCTACGCCCCCCAGTCCAAGCGTCTCGCTCAACGCCCACACCACGCTCCCCCACCACAGCGCGGCGGCCGGCGCCGGCATCCCTACAAACCCTTGGCTCGCCTCGCCCTGCCCCTCGGTATGAAAGCGCGCCAGTCGCCAGGCCGCAGCCACGGCCACCCCAATTGGCATCAGCATCCACGCCCCCTGCGCCTCCGCCGGCATCACTTCCTTCCACAAGGCCACGCCTATAAACGCCGGCGCTACCCCCGCCGCCACAAAGTCCGCTAGAGAGTCCAGCATCTCACCGTTCTGCCCGGTAACCTTCAAAGCTCGGGCCACTGCCCCGTCCAACAAATCGAAAAATTGCCCCACAAACCACACGCTCACCAGCACGCGCAAGCCCGCCGCCCGCGATGACCCCAAAGCCCCGCCTCCTCCGGCCTGACCACCAGCCCCGAACCAGCCCTCAACGCCCACGCGCCGGGCCACCTCCAGCGGCGCCCAGCCCGGATCGAACTCCGAGGCAGCCCACCAACACACGGCCAAGCCACAAAACAAATTGCCCATCGTCAGGGCATTGGGTAACACTCCTCGCATGTGTTTCAATTCCGGGCGCAATGTAACGCAACCCTTCGGCTGCATCGTCGTATATTTGGGCACCTTGAAAGGTCCGATGGCCGAGTGGTTAGGCTCAGCTCTGCAAAAGCTGCTACAGCGGTTCGAATCCGCTTCGGACCTCCGAAAGAAAATAGAAAGCCCCGTTATCATTGCGATAGCGGGGCTTCTTGTTTTTCGTGTGCATACCAACGTGCATACATGTTGTGGATAAGCTCCTCCTGGCAGAACCTGAAGCTCACTCCTTTTGCAGCTCTTCTATCAGCTTGTCGAGGGATTCCTCGACCATTTCGAATGCGTTGCTTGTCTCTGATACGCGAGATTATTTACACC